>JALWQD010000067.1 GCA_026994735.1 Gammaproteobacteria bacterium
GCCACAAGACCAATAACTGGGGGGGGGCGAAGGTTGATCATTCGCAGATCCTGTCCGGTTGCTCAACTTGTCATAGTGGTGACAAGGGGAATGGGCATCCACAGACAGCAAATACCTGTGAATCCTGTCACCGTTACCCTTCCTGGGGCCGTGTGCGCATGGATCATGGTGCCATTGGTGGCGCACAGTGCCAGTCCTGTCACAATAATCGTATTGCCGAAGGTAAACCGCGAGACCATCCGACCACATCACGTGATTGCGGCGCCTGTCACAATACACGCAAGTGGGATTAGTCAAGAAGTACCTCCGAAGGCCCGCAAGGGCCTTCGGGCTTTCTGAGGGAGTTAGCCTTCTGCTAGACTGCAATCTTGCTTGACTATTTAGGATGAGGGGCGATGGCAGGACATAGTAAATGGGCAAATATTCAGCACCGCAAGGGTGCCCAGGATGCAAAACGGGGTAAGCTTTTTACCAAATTGATCAGAGAGATTACCGTTGCTGCGAAGCTGGCTGGCGGTGATCTGAATGCCAATCCTCGTTTGCGGGCCGCGATTGACAAGGCCTTGGCTGCGAATATGACCAAAGATACCATTGAGCGGGCGACAAAACGCGGTTCGGGTGATCTTGATGGTCAGAGTATGGATGAGATCCGTTATGAAGGTTATGGGCCGGGCGGGGTGGCTGTTCTCGTCGATTGCTTGACTGATAACCGCAACCGTACTGTTGCCGAAGTCCGCCATGCTTTCAGTAAATGTGGCGGTAACCTCGGTACGGAAGGTTCGGTTGCCTATCAATTTGCTCATCAGGGGGTGCTCAGTTACCCCGCCGGTAGCGATGAAGATGTTGTCATGGAGGCGGCTCTTGAGGCCGGTGCCGATGATGTTGTTGTCAATGATGATGGTTCAATTGATGTGCTCACAGAGACCAGCAGCTTTGTCAGCGTCCGTGATGCCATGATTGCCGCTGGACATGAACCAGAGCTGGCCGAAATAACGATGCGTGCTGCCGTTTCATCATCACTGGATGCGGATGCAGCAGCAAAGATGGTACGCTTGCTTGATATGCTCGAAGACCTTGATGATGTCCAGAATGTTTATTCCAATGCCGAGATCTCCGAGGAGATTTTGGCCCAGTTATAGTTGCCAGCTGTTTTCGTCGATGATAGACAGCGGCCTGCAAGGGACTTAGAGGGATGCGTATTCTCGGCATAGATCCTGGCTCACGAGTGACCGGTTTCGGCATTATCGAGGTGCAAGGACAGCAGGTTGATTATGTCGCCAGTGGATGTATCCGCACGGCGAAGGGCGGATTGCCGGGGCGTCTTTGTGAAATCTATAGTGGTATTGTCGAGGTTGTCGAATCGTATCGGCCAGATGTGATGTCAATAGAAAATGTCTTTGTCCATCATAATGTTGTTTCTGCCCTGAAGCTGGGTCAGGCACGCGGTGTTGCTATCTGTGCTGCAGCCATGCAGGGACTTGGCTGCCATGAATATGCGCCGAATGAAATAAAGCAGGCCGTTGTTGGCCGCGGTCATGCCGATAAGATGCAGGTGCAGCATATGGTGCGCGCCTTACTCAAACTTCCTGCTGCGCCGCAAGCTGATGCTGCCGATGCCCTTGCCTGTGCCATCTGTCACTGCCATCGCAAGCAGAGCCAACAGCTGCAACAGGCGCAAGCATGATCGGGCATCTGACTGGCAAGTTGCTCGACAAGCGGCCACCTTTTCTTTTGATTGACGTTCACGGTGTCGGTTACGAGCTTGAGGCAACGATGTCGACTTTTTTCAGCTTGGCTGAAGTCGGTGAGCCCTGTCAGGTGTTTACTCATTTTGTTGTCCGTGAGGATGCGCAGATTCTCTATGGTTTTGCTGATTGGCAGGAACGGGCAATGTTTCGCCAACTGATTCGCATCAATGGTGTCGGCCCGAAACTGGCGCTGACAATCCTTTCCGGGATGTCAGTCGATGATTTTTCCCGTTGTCTGCAAGAGGAAGATGCTCAGGCACTGACCCGCTTACCGGGTGTCGGTAAAAAAACAGCTGAAAGGTTGATCGTCGAAATG
>JALWQD010000068.1 GCA_026994735.1 Gammaproteobacteria bacterium
ATCAGCCTCACTACGGCGAGCCAGCTTTTCCAGCGTTTTCGCCGTTAACTCCAGAAGCCTGGTGTCATTGGGCATTTCTTGAAGCAAGCGCTGATAATTTTCCAGCGCCTGATTATCATCACCGGCAAGCGCCAGGCGGCGAGCTTCAACGACACGTAAACGGCGTTCGGCCAATGCCCGCTGGGCGGGTGTCACCTGTTGCCCAGAAAAAACCTTGCGATAGATCCCTTCTGCTCGATCAAAACGACCAAGTTCTTCGTAGACCTTGGCCAACTCTATTTTCAAGACCATATTTTCAGGGGCCAGATCAACGCTTTGCTCTAACGAACTGACACCGTCATTTTTACGGCCACGACGAAGATAAACCTGCCCTAACCAGTAATGTGCCTGCGCATTTTCTTTTGTTTTTACAATCACTGTTTCGAGTAACTGCTCAGCTTCTCTAAAGAGTTCCTTACGAAACATCCTCTTCGCCAAATCAATGGCCTGGTTAGCCAGATCAGGCTGCTCCTGCAAACGTTTTTTCATCTGCCGTGCGATATCTCTATAGAGACCGACCAATTCGTTTCTGACCGAAGCGAGAACCGGAGAATTCACCAGTAAGCGTTCAGAAAATTCGTATTGTTCAATGGATTCTTTTAGTTTGCCTTGGCTTTTGTAGACTTCAGCCAGTAACAAGCGCCCTTCAATCAGGCCAGGGAGAAGACGGACAGACTCTCTCAGTGCTGCCGCAGCCTGATCGAGGTCTCCCTGTTTTTTGAGAATGGCACCACGCCAGTAATTGGCACGAGCATCGAGTACAAGCTCCGGACGTCGCAAGACCACCAAAGCATCATCAAGACGACCTTCATCAAGGAGTTTTCGCGCCTGGGTAACCAGCATGGAAGCCTGACCGGCATCAAGTTGCTGAGCCGCTTGTGCCGATAATGTCATGAGCAGGCAGACGACAAAAACTATCGACAATGACCACGAAACCATCGCCACTGCTCCATATCTTCTGTTCCCTACGATGTACTTAACAACGTCAGGCACCCCTCTCTCCCATCGTTTAACCCTTGCTACAAAAGAAATTCTCTCTCCAGCATTGCCATCGGCCAGAAAGCACATTGACTTGCATATAACGAGCACTTCGACACGCAGTCCCTCCTCACATGACAAGTAATTTTTCTTGGGGATACCGTATCGAATCCGCATTTTTCAATCCTTAAAGAAGGACGAGAACACCATACCCGAACAAACTTAAGGAATCCCTAAGCAAGCCTATGTTCGATCTTACCAACAAGAATAAAGTAGCTCTTTCTCCTTAACCCAAGGTTTGTCATCATTCATATGACCCGGAAAATCGCCCAGGGTTCTGAAGATAGCCTGAAGCCTCTCTCCTTTGCTTGGCCCAGACTTCACCAAATAAGAACCGAAAAACCAAAGAACAAAAAAAATATACTAAAACCAGCAACTTGAAGAATATCTACATGCGAGAATAAGACTTTTTGGTAATAGAAAAAGTCTTAATAATTCCGTAATATTGGGGTGTTAGATTGCAAACTCGAAATTTCAAGGTGTCATATAGTTATCTATGCCGGATATGGAGGCAGATGGATTCCCCATCAGTGGACACAGTCATCACCGAACCAAAGCAATGAGGAGGCAATAATATGAAAACCCTAGCAGCAGGCATCATCAGCCTGGCCCTGGCAGCCCCTGTCGCGGCCAAACAACAGGTCAACCCGCTCGCGCTCCCTACAATCCCAGTTCTGGGGCTGCAACAGGCTCAACAGGCTCAACAGGCAACAATCCAGCTGGCCGCCCGAACATTCACTCATCGCAGAAGGGTTTCTCGGCTGGGTAACAGTAGCCGTCGACGTTTCACCGGCATATCCAGCAGTCGCTTTGTTGGCAATGGTTCTCGTAATCGTACGGCAAACCGCCACTACAATGCCAGCCGTCGTGGCTCACTACGCAGACGCATCAGCCGTCATCGTCGCCATATCTAACAATCTGCTCATTTCATTATGACAGATACCTAACGGCAGGCCACCACAGGCCTGCCGTTTTTTTTGCCTCCTGCCCTGCCATTTCAAAACAAACTCCGCCATAACCACCGTTAAGTAAAATTTAAGCGATCAAGTGGAACAGACCAGGGCAGACCAGCGTTGAGGCATTGTGTGCTTGAAAATAAGCCTCCACCCAAAATATTTTAACCCCTTTTATTCACTTAACAACCTCATATTTGGAGACAGCCCTCATGATAAAGATGAGTTCGACCATTGCTGCCATCACCCTGGCAATCAGCTTCAACGCGACGGCTAATACATCACCTGCTCCCCTGGTGGCAGTGGAAACAGTTCCGTCTGCTGGTACGCTTGCTCTCGTACGCGATCATACCCTCGGCAAGGGCTACGTTCAGCTCGCCGCACGCACTTTCAGCCACGCCGGCAGCTATCGTCGTGGTTACCGGGGAAGACGCCGTTCAACGCGTGGCAACATCGGCACACACCGTCGCTACAATGGTGGTAACAACCGCACAGGTAACCGTCGTTATTCCAATCGCCGCGGCTTCATTCAAAGCAGGATTAGCAGACACCGTCGCCACATCTAACTGACAATAGAAAATATCTCCTCAAAGATGCAACCTTTTGCGGAGACCATCGTCTTATAAGGTAATGGCCGTTCACGCCATATCTAGTATGAATAACCAATTCAACCCTATTGCCATGGAGAAATTCCAAATGAAACGATTACCCATAATGCTTAGCAGTCTCGCTCTGGCCTTTGGCCTCAGCAGCACGGCAACTGCCACCCAGATCAATATCAGCCAGCAGCTTGCGGTAACACCTGTGACCCAGGCTGCAACAGCTAATATCGAGCTGGCTGCCAATATCACCAGCAATACCCGCCGGAATTTTCGCCGCGGCAGCAGCTCACGGAAACGCTTTAACGGCACCTCAATTCGTCGCTTCCCTACGGGCAACGGCTTTCGTAATTGGACGTCAAACCGGAATTACAATGCCAAACGTCGTGGAATGCTGCGGAAGCGCATCAGTCGTCATCGTCGCCATATCTAATACTGGCTAAATGACATAACAAAAAGGGCGGCCTGTTAGACAGGCCGCCCTTTTTGTTACTCATCAAAAATTATCGGGACCCATTTTTTTCTCACCCACCTAGGCTTCCAGCATTTTCTCCAGGTAATGGATATTAGCCCCACCTTCATTAAAGGCAACATCTTCAAGAATTCTCTGTTGCAACGCGCGATTAGTGGAAATACCCTCTATAACCAGTTCATTAAGCGCCGACTGCATACGTAAAATCGCCGTCTCTCTATCCTGACCATGAGCAATGATCTTGCCAATCATGGAATCATAATAAGGCGGAACGAAATAACCATTATAAAGATGTGAGTCAACACGAATGCCTGGCCCCCCAGGGGGATGGTAATGAGTCACCCCCCCCGGTGACGGCATAAAAGTATCCGGATTTTCAGCATTAATACGGCATTCAATGGCATGACCATTGATACAAATATCCGACTGTTTAAGTGATAGTGGCAAACCTGCGGCTATAGAAAGTTGCTCTCTAACGATATCGACACCGGTAATCATCTCGGTAACCGGATGCTCAACCTGTAGACGTGTATTCATCTCGATAAAATAGAAGGCATTATCCTGGTAAAGAAATTCGAAAGTACCCGCACCACGATAACCGACATCAAGGCAGGCACGAACACAGCGTTCACCGATTTCTCTACGTTGCTCTGCCGATATTCCTGGTGCCGGCGCTTCTTCAACAACCTTCTGATGGCGTCGCTGCATAGAACAATCGCGCTCACCCAGGTGAATCGCATTGCCCTGTCCATCGGCTAACACCTGAATCTCAACATGACGAGGGTTATCAAGGAATTTTTCTAGATAGACGGTGCCGTTACCAAAGGCAGCCTCTGCCTCAGCCTTGGTCAACTCAATGGCATTAAGCAGATTCGCCTGCGCATGGACAACACGCATACCACGACCACCACCACCACCGGCAGCCTTGATAATAATCGGATAACCCACCTTTGCAGCCAGTGACAGGTTATATTCAGAGTCACTCCCTAGCGCTCCATCTGAACCAGGAATACACGGAATGCCGGCTTTTTTCATAGCCTCGATGGCAGCAATCTTATCCCCCATCATACGAATGGTTTCCGGACGTGGGCCGATAAAAACAAAACCGCTCTGCTCCACTCGTTCGGCAAAATCGGCATTCTCAGAGAGAAAACCATAACCAGGATGAATCGCTACGGCATCGGTTACCTCAGCAGCACTGATCAAAGCAGGAATATTGAGATAACTTTCATGCGAAGCTGGTGGCCCAATACAAACCGATTCATCGGCGAGACGAACATGAATAAGATCACGATCGGCCGTTGAATGAGCAGCAACCGTGCGGATACCGAGTTCATTACAAGCCCGCAATATCCGCAGGCCAATCTCGCCTCGATTGGCAATCACTATTTTATCAAACATGGTTCAATGCTCGTGCAACAGATATTCTGAGCGCATCATTCAATGATGAACAATGGCTGGCCATATTCAACAGGCTGACCATTCTCGACAAGGATAGCGGCAACCACACCGGCGCAATCTGATTCGACCTGGTTCAACATCTTCATGGCCTCGATAATACACAGGGTTTCTCCCTCGGCAACACGCTGACCAACTTCAGCGAACGGACTTGCCCCGGGGGCAGGTGCCCGGTAAAAACTACCAACCATCGGTGATGTTACCGTATGCCCGCTCGGCAAGTCTGATGTTGCATCAATATTCGCATCAACCACAGCAGGGGCATCCATAGCCACCGCAGCTTGTAATGATGCAGCCACAGGTGTGCCAGCAATGGCTACTGAAGGGCTTGCTCTACTGATACGAACAGACTCTTCTCCCTCGTGAATTTCGATCTCTGCGAGGTCAGATTCAGCCAGTAATTCGATGAGTTTTTTTATCTTTCTAATGTCCATACTTTCCTTCTGGATTACTCTGTGCGAGACAGCGCCATCGATTAAAATAAAGAGCTATCGCCGCCGATACTCACGATTTTGACCTGCTACGGTGACAGACAAACTGGAAAGCCAGCTCATATCCCTGAACCCCGCAACCGACAATGACACCCGCCGCACGGTCAGAAAAATAGGAGTGTCTGCGAAAAGGTTCACGGCTATGTATGTTTGAAATATGCACTTCCACGAAGGGGATCGCAACAGCATCAAGTGCATCACGCAAGGCAATGCTGGTGTGCGTGAAAGCGGCAGGATTGATGATGATAAAGGCAACCCCCTCGCTCTTCGCCTGGTGAATCCGGGCAATCAGTTCATGCTCAGCATTACTTTGAAAAGCAAGCATTTCATGTTCCGCCGCCGTTGCCATCAAGCTCAGACGTGAAACAATATCAGCGAGGGAATCACTGCCATAGAGGTCAGGTTCACGCTGTCCGAGCAAATTCAGATTAGGACCATTGAGCAACAGGACGCGCGCCAAAGCGGACTCCCTAAAAAGCATTTTCCGTTAGATCGGCGATAGTTTGTCGACGATCGCCCCCTTCCCTCGATCTTATTCGCTATTCTGCATAGTTCGTTAAAAGAAGTCCAGTAGCAGGCAAGGTGCCAGTCCCTCCCCAGACCAGATCCAGCCATCGACCCACCCTGCTTTAGATTTCTCTCTTGTCAACATATACTTGGCATCCATTATAAAGAAGGCCCAGCAGTGAACTGATTCAGCCATATGCCGTCACTTCCCGATGCAAAAACCCCCTCCCTTACACTCCATATCAAGAAAAAAACTCCATAGACAACAGGTTTGGCATTATAGATCAATCCCCTTTTGCGCCTTCACACCGGCACGAAAAGCGTGCTTTTTATCTGCCAATTCGGTTACGGTATCGGCTGCTTCCAGTAAAGGCAGGGGAGCAGCTCGCCCGGTAATAATGACATGTTGCATGGCGGGCCTCTGCGCCAAATCTGCCAGCACGACCTCACAATCAAGCCAACCGTATTTCAGCGGATAAGTCAGCTCATCAAGAACAATCAAGCTAATATCGCTATCTGCCAATAACTGACGAACCACTTGCCATCCTTTCGCGGCAGTTTCGATATCACGCTCAAGGTTCTGGGTTTCCCAGGTAAAACCTTCGCCCAACACGTACCAGGAAATACCAGCTTGTTGTTTGAAAAAAGCCTCTTCGCCGGTATCTCGGCTACCCTTGATGAATTGCGCCACAGCAACTTTCATACCATGACCAAGGGCTCGTGACACCATGCCAAAGGCTGAGCTTGATTTCCCTTTGCCATTGCCTGTAAGAACAAGCAGCAGCCCCTGATCACGATCAGCTTGCTCTATAGCTGCATCGACAACCAACTTCTTTTTTTGCATCTGCTGCTTGTACCGGTCGGACTTTTCGGTCATTTCAGACACCCATCGTTGCTCTCAATCATTGCCATTTCATCACTCTCACTTGTTATTTGATCAGCTACTGACAAATCAATTCAGTATCGAGTCTATATCCGGGCAAAATAATCAACGACTATAGACAATCCGTAAACCACTGCATTATGCTCTTTCAGACACTTCCTATAGACACCGATTAAGGAGTCACCGTATGAGGATATTCGCAGGATTCGTCGTGCTCATGGCAGTTGCCAGCAACAGCGCCCTTGCCAGTGAAGAGAACAATAACCGCAGTGCCGCTCCTGCCCATGCAAGTGCATATATCATATCGCCGGCCAATGGTGAACAGGTCGGCAAGCATTTTACGATCAAATTCGGCCTGCAAGGGATGGGCGTTGCCCCTGCCGGGACAGCCAAAAAAGGAACCGGCCACTTTCACCTTGTCATCGACAATAAACTGCCCCCTTTTGATCGGGTGATGGGCAAGCAGGTGCGCCATTTTGGTGGCGGACAAACGCAAACAACACTGGAGCTGCCCGCCGGGCAGCATACGCTGCAATTGATCATGGGTGATGCTCGCCATATTCCACATCAACCCGCCGTCTTCTCGCGCCCAGTGACCATCACCGTCAAGTAGTCCGGAAAAACATCCGGGGCTATGACACGACATGGCCCCGGCTCCGCCGACCAGATAATCTTTATCATACAGAGTCGATACGCGCGCATCTTGGCCACTTAAACACTGGCAACGTGGTTACCACCCGACCCGGATGCTATCGGCAGCCATCTTCTGACTGCCCAGCTAATGACATCGCCATGGAATAGCGTCACCGAACCGACATCAGTCATTAGCCATACATGCTCTAGAATACGATTTTCATAGTCGGTCATTTGGCTTACCCTCTCGTTACCTGACGGCCCTTATCAACATACGCTCGCAGGCTCATTTACTTATAGGCCGCGCGAAAGCGAAATAACGGAGACGATATGCGGATACTACACACCATGCTGCGGGTCACAAACCTGGAACAGTCGCTGGCTTTTTACACCAACATCCTGGGTATGCGCTGTTTACGCCGCAACGATTACCCGCAAGGTCGCTTTACCTTGGCCTTTGTCGGCTACCAGGATGAAGCGCAAGCAGCCTGCCTTGAGTTAACCTATAACTGGGACTGCAATCACTATGAACACGGTGATGCTTATGGTCATATTGCCCTGGCCATGACCGATATCCAGCAAGCCTGCGCCGATATCGAAGCCCGTGGAGGCAAGCTGATTCGTCCGCCCGGCCCGATGCGCCATGGCAATACCGTGATTGCCTTTATCGAAGACCCCGATGGCTATAAAATCGAACTCATTGAACGAGATTGACAACAAAAGCCTTGCCCTTGCTTGGATCACACGAAAAAAGCGGACGAAGTGACTTGTCTCCTAACATCTTCAAATTCAATATCAGCAAGGCTAGGAGAGCGAAAAGCGAGGGCAAGAAGTCCGCAATAGCCGTCACTGACCTGAGCCTTTGGAGCCCATAGGTTTTTTTGAGGGACGTAGAAGACACGGCCAACTGAGAGCAGCGACGAGTCATTGAGGTATTCCCGACAAACGTGACGAGCCGACGAAGTGGGCCATGTTGCGCAAAGGCGGTCTGCCTCAATGACTCGCAGCGGCTGGAAGCAATACTGACGCTGCCAGTTCCTCTTTGCTGTGATGCTTTTTTCAGCGATCAGTGAAAATATGCGTTAGAATCGGCAGCAATATCTGACATGCGCTTATCGAGGATCACATGAACGACCAGGACAGCTCTTCCGCCTCTCTCAGCTACCGCGATGCCGGCGTCGACATTGATGCCGGCAACCGTCTGGTTGATGCCATAAAACCGATTGCCCGGGCAACAAAACGGCCCGGCTGTGTCGATGG
>JALWQD010000069.1 GCA_026994735.1 Gammaproteobacteria bacterium
CGGATTCAGTTGCGGGATATGCGCGCACGGCCCGGCTGTAACGGTCTGGCCAGCCATGCCCTTGATGCGATTGCCGAACAAGGTTCGGCAGGCCGACAAGTCCTCGTCTTCCTCAATCGCCGTGGTTTTGCCACGGCCATGATCTGTCCGAGCTGCGGCTGGCTCGCTGTTTGTCAACGCTGTGATGCGCGCCTGATTTATCATCGCCACGAAAATACACTTCGCTGTCATCACTGTGGTCATCGTCGGCGCTTGCCTGAACACTGTCCTGACTGCAAAACCACGGGCATCCGCGAACTCGGTCAGGGAACCGAACGCCTTGAAGACCTGCTGCAATCCCGCTTTGCAGATATCGAAGTTATCCGTATCGATCGTGATAGCACGCGCCAGACAGGAAAACTTCCGGCGCTACTTGCTCGCATCGATAAAGACAAGGCACAGATTCTCATCGGTACACAACTGCTTGCCAAGGGTCATCATTTCCCTGGCGTCACCCTCGTGGTCATTGTCGATGCTGACCAAGGACTGCATGGCAGTGATTTACGTGCCGGCGAACGTATGGGACAAATGATCCTGCAAGTTGCCGGCAGGGCCGGGCGCGAAGAATATCCCGGTCGGGTCATCCTGCAAAGCTACCATCCCGAACACCCTTTTTTCACGCCATTGCTTGAGCATGACTATGATACCTTTGCCAATCAACTACTGAGCGAACGTCAGCAGGCTGAATTCCCGCCCTTTCAACATCAGGCTTTACTCCGCGCTGAAGCCGTCGCTGAAGATACCGCTATGTCAACACTCTCTCTCGTCTATGATCATATTCTGCAGCAAGCTGCAGACACCGTTGAGTTACTCGGCCCAGTACCTGCCATCATGGCAAAACGAGGTGGCCGCTATCGCGCCCAGCTCCTCTTTCAAAGCCCGCATCGTCGGTCGCTTCATCAGCTCCTTGGGCAGTTATTACCCTGGCTCTATCAACAAAAAGAATTGCGCAAAATTCGCTGGTCAATGGATGTCGATCCAATTGATCTCATGTAATATCGCCGAACCATCATTGATATTCGCAACTGCGACAGAGAATACCTTCATGAATCAGTCCGAAGACGGCAGTATTGCCATAGAAAATGCGACAATCCTCAGCCATCTGGCTTACCCAGGTGAGCAGTATGTATTACGTCTACACGCTCCGTTAACAGCAGCAAGCGCTGAACCCGGCAGTTTCGTCCACCTTCGCTGCGCTGATAGCCTTGCCCTGCGCCGACCTCTTTCGATCATGCGTGTTGATGCCAGCAGTGGCTGGATTGAGCTGCTCTACCGTGTCGTCGGCCAGGGAACAACACTGCTTGCAAACGCAGTCGCTGGCCAGACATTGAGTTTACTCGGCCCTATTGGTCAACCCTTTTCATTACCCTCCAAAGCACGGCGACAGCCTCTTCTCATCGGCGGTGGCGTCGGGATTCCACCCATGATCTTTCTCGCCGATCTGATGCGCAAGGAAAAACATCTGCAACCACTCGTATTGATGGGCTCCGAAACCCCTTTCCCCTTTCCGCCAAAACCTTCGACGATTTTAATTGCCGGGATGCCTGATGGCGTCATTGCATCCATGCCTCTACTGGAAGAATGGGGCATTGCCAGTCGTCTTGCCAGCTGCCAGGACTTCCATGGTTGCTATGACGGTTATGTCACCGACCTTGGCCAACAATGGCTGTCAGCCATGAACCCTAGCAAACAGCAGGAAGTCTGTATTTATGCCTGCGGTCCCTGGCCCATGCTTGCCGCCGCGGCCGCACTGGCACGGCGTTTTGATATCCCTTGCCAGGTTTCTCTTGAAGAGCACATGGCTTGTGCTGTCGGTGGTTGCGCCGGCTGTACGGTGCCGATTACCAGCGCTTGCGGCGACATCACCATGAAGCGCGTTTGTGTTGATGGGCCCGTCTTTGACGCCTATGACGTTTTCCCAGCCACCGAGTTCTGAAATTCGCCGACACTGATTTTTGTCCGGAACGTAAAACAGAGCGATTTTAACCGCGGTTAAATGTTCGCTTGATGGTCAACCACTGGCAATAAAAAAGGCCATGTCAGAAGACACGGCCTTTTTTATTGCCAGCACTGATTACTCAGGCAATCAGGCAGACTGTTGCAGTCCCTTGACCCGTGCAGCCGCACCGGGATCTTCGGAATTATGTTCTACCCAATGTTTTTCTCCACCCTGAGTCACTTCACACTTCCAGAACGGTGCACTGTCCTTGAGGTAATTAATGATGTAACGACAGGCATCAAAACTATCCTTACGATGAGCAGACCAAACAGCAACCAGAACAATCGGATCTGTCGGTACCATCTTGCCAACACGATGAACAACCAGAGCATCCATCACATCCCATTCGTCAATCGCTTCCTGACACACCCGTTCGATATGACGCTCAGTCATTTCCGGATAATAGTCCAGATCCATCGCGGCAACATCCTGGCCATCATTAAAATCACGCATCGTACCAACAAATGAAACAACACCACCGTGCTTGCCAACCGGAAGAGCTTCGTTCTCGAAATCCATGACCTCTTTATAAGGATCAAGGGCATCTCTCGTGATCAATACTTTCATATCAACCTCCCGTCACAGGCGGAAAAAAGGCAACTTCATCGCCTTCCTTGAGGACATGGTTGCTATCGGTATATTCCATATTTACGGCAACGAGAATTGACTCCGGCAAAGCCTCGCTGGAAACCTTGTTCCAAAGATCACCGACTGTGGCGCTATCACCATCAAAGTGTACCGACTCATCACCTTTGCCCATGCGATCACGAAGACTGGCGAAATACCTTACATTGATATCCATTGATACTTACCTCTCGCAGTAGATCAGGCCGAAGCCGAGCGTTTCCAGGAACCTGATTTACCACCCGATTTGGCCAGCAAACCAACTTCAGAGATCACCATGCCACGATCAACCGCTTTACACATGTCATAGATCGTCAACAGGGCGACCTGAACCGCACAAAGCGTTTCCATCTCAACCCCTGTCTGGCCATTACAGCGAACGGTCGCCTTACAATACACGGCATTTTTTTCAGGTTCAGCAGTCAATACCAGATCAACTGAAGTCAACATAATAGGGTGACAAAGCGGCACCAATGCCGGCGTCTGTTTCGCACCCATAATTCCGGCAACGCGGGCAATACCCAGGACGTCACCTTTCTTATGCCCACCTTCCATGATCTTCTGCAGAGTCTCGGGCTCCATATAAATGCGCCCTTCAGCAATACCTTCGCGGGTCGTGGAATCCTTAGTGCCGACATCGACCATATAGGCTTCGCCGCTGGCATTGAAATGAGTCAGGTCGTTATAGCTCATGAGTTCAAAAATCTCGCTGTTAGTTGAACGGTATAGTGAATACGTCGCTGTCCTAGCCGCCGATCTGGGTCATGCTAGCACGGGAACGACTAATATCGGATACATTAATCTTGGCCGCAATACTGGCCGCCTTCTTCGCCTCAAACCCGTCTTTATGCTTTTCATCAAAGGCTTTGCGGAAGATAGCAACAATGTCTTCATCGCTGGCACCTTCGCGCATCACATCCTTCAGGGCATAAGGGTTTTCTGAATAGAGGCAATTCATGATGCTGCCATCAGCTGTCACACGAATACGTGAACAGTTACCACAGAGACTGCGGGTAAACGCCGGGATAACGGCAATCTTCCCTTGATAGCCGGGCACCTGATAAATATGATGCTCGGTACGTGTACCCTGGGCATCGGCAATACCTGGATAATGACGCTCAATTTGTCCGGTCAGGTCTGCGGCGCTGGCAAAATGCTGACCACTCTCCCAAATCTGGTGCGCATCAAAAGGCATAAACTCAATAAAGCGAACCGTGACCCGCTTGTCACGTGTCAGCTCACAAAAAGGAATCAATTCATCTTCATTGAAGCCTCGCATCAGGACAACATTGACCTTGACTCGTGGAAAACCAAGATCACAGGCCATCTGTATGCTTTCAAGAACTTTTTCAATACCACTACGGCGTGTAATTTCCTCGAATTTCTCCTTTTCAAGAGAATCAAGACTGATATTGACCCCGGTCAGACCGGCCTCCCGCAACTGTTCGGCATAACGTGGAAAAAGCAGTCCATTGGTTGTCATATGGACGGCTTTGACACCCGGTGTTTCCACCGTACGCTTGATAATATCGACAATATCGGGACGAACCAAAGGCTCACCACCGGTATAACGGACTTTACGAACCCCCATCCGCGCCAGTTGCTCGACGACACGGAGGATTTCATCCGTACGCAGAACCATATCCTTTTCCTTAAACTGGACACCTTCTTCCGGCATACAGTAAGTACAGCGTAAATTACACTGTTCGATAACAGCAATGCGGACATAATCAAAAGTCCGGCCATGGCGATCCTGCAGGGGGGGAAGAGGGTTGGTCACGGGAATAAAGTTCGGATTCGAATCGGCAGCGATATCGACCGGCTTGCTGCTATCGACTGACTTGTTGAGCATATCCTGTCTCCTTACGGCTTAATGGCTTTGATATATCTGTCGTAGCATCATCGCTGGTGACAGCATCAGTTCACTCGCATGCCCCATACCGTACATCCTGTCTGGCATCGGCAGCCAATCCATCGCACTTCCCCCAGCCAGACAACGATAATTTCAGTTGCGTTCTGGCCGGCACTTATTGTGCAGTAATATCTGTCGGCCGGAAAGCCGTCATTCTTAAGCCCATCATAGAGAGCAGACGACTACTGGCAAGACCAGATTGCATACCATTGCTATGAGATAGCCAGGCCTCTTGCCTGGAGATACTGCGGTGAGTACAACCCAAGCTACGAACAGGTTGCACCAAAATAGTGCCTTCACTATTTACTACTGAATGCACTGAGAGAGGCCTTAAATATTACCGCTTCGTCTTAGTAGATTCGTATAGTGCAGTATCATATCACACTTGCTGACAGGGAACTAAATCCTAGTGCAGCAGTATGGTATTCTGACCATTCATGGCGAGACCTTAAGTCCACACCCGACAAAGAACATTTATAGATGAACAAGCAAATATAAAATGGTCAAGGCAAGTCAATTTAGCATGATGGCGTTCGCATATCCTTAGACAAGCCTTAAGTAAAGCCATCCCCATAACTGCCAGAATACGCTGTACCCAACTGAATTCATGGGATATATTCCCTGTTCTCAGATCATACGGTGATAACCGTGGCTACCCTAATGGCCGTGCTTGCGCCATAATCAGGCGCTTGCTCCTAGGCAAGAATACTGGACAATAGCAATGAAGCCTTGTCACCTGTGACCAGCACCAGCCAATCACAGCTCGGCACTTCCTACACAACCAACGCAAAGGTTCCCAAACCGATGACAACAAGCAAGCAAACGCACCCGGGGCAATGGCGCCAAGAACCCGCACTACCCGAGGCCCGGTCACACTGCCCAACGGCTGTCTATAAAGGACGGGTTTTTGGTTTTGGAGGCGGTGGGCCAGCCTTCAAGAGCATGAATTCAACCATCATCTTTGACCCGGCAAGCAACCAGTGGAACGAAGGCACAGCCATGCCGACACTGCGCTCAGGCGCTATCGCACGTACGGTAGGGGATGATATTTACATTATCGGTGGCGGCTTCAAACAGCCCGATGATACCTTTCGCTTTCTTCATACAACCGACATTTACCATCCCGATAGCGATAGCTGGAGCAGTGGTCCCGACATGATCATGCCACATGACTATCCCGGCGGCGTTGTTCATGATGGCTACTTTTATATTCTTGGCGGGCATCATCCCGATGCGACACTATCCGGGCCGAAAACCGATCCCGGTTTCCCCTTCTGCGAACGCCTCAATCTGGCAACCGGCACCTGGGAAGAAATCGCCCCCTTACCGACTCCTCGATTTGCTCTCGAAGCCGTTGTTATGGATGATAAAATTGTCACCTTTGGTGGTGTTGCCTTTACCCCGGAAGGCTTCAATAACTTCTCTCACCTGGAAGTCTATGATCCGGCCAGCAACAGCTGGAGCCAGGCCGAAGTCGAACTCCCCTGGACCGCAGCCGGCGCAGGTGCCTGTATCGCTGATGGCAAACTTTTTATCTTTGGTGGCTATAGTGGTGATGGCATTTCTGACCATGCAGCCTGTTATGACCCCGACACCAATGAGTGGCAACTGCTGCCGGCTATCCCACAACCTCTATGTGCAATGGGCGTCGCCGTCATTGGCAAATCGATATACCTGCTCGGTGGCTGGGCTGACGATGGGCGCACACCACAGGATGTCTGCTTTCAGTACAGCTTTTGATCGCGCCTGAAATCAATCTCAACGATAGGGATCTCGACCGTTATAGCCGCCATTTGCTGTTACCGGAGTTTTCAGAAAAGCAGCAATGGCTGTTATCGCGGGCGCGGATTCTTATTGTCGGTGCCGGCGGTCTTGGCAGCTCAGCGGCACTTTTTCTCGCCGCCAGTGGCATTGGAAAAATCATTATTGCTGATGGTGACAGCGTCGAATTGAGTAATTTGCAACGGCAGATCATTCATGATGAAACAACGATCGGACACAACAAGGTTGATTCAGCACATGCCCGCTTAACTGCTCTCAATTCAGATATTATGGTAGAAACCCTGGCCGAAAAAATCACCGGCGCCCGCCTTGATGATCAAATCAGCCGTGCAGACCTGATCATTGATGGCAGCGACAACTTCAACACACGTTACGCAATCAATCGTTGCTGTCTGTTACATCACAAGCCACTGGTCTACGGTGCCGCCATTGGTTGGTACGGCCACCTCAGCGTCTTTGATTACCGCCCGGGCAGTGCCTGCCTTGAATGCCTCTTCGCCGAGCAAGGTCATGGCAAAAAAGAAGATTGCAGTTCCAGTGGCGTTTTTTCGCCCCTCACAGGCGTGATCGGTTCTTTGCAGGCAAGCGAGGCGATTAAAGTTATCAGCAACATTGGCCAGACAAGTACCGGCAAGCTGCAGTGTATCGACCTCTTGCGCTCGCAATGGCGCTACCTCAAGCTATCTGCTGATCCTGACTGCACGGTCTGTGGAACAAAAGCAAAACGGTCTTGTCCATCCTGAGAGGCAGCCATGGAAGACAGGGCAATGACCTCCGCGTGCAAATACCTTAAGGCGGATGCGACGGCCGCCGATAGTGAGGTATAATATGCCGCCCGGACGCATGCGACTGACTGAATAACACTCGCCTTAAACCGGCCCGGGACAGGTCGGTACACAAACCCGGTGCCAGGAAAAGCCAGATGATACCCGGCAGCCCACTCAGCAGTATGATTATTGGAGGTTCTATTAGATGAAGGCCAAAGATCGGCGCTTGGCAGAGCTCCGTAGCAGCATTCCCGAAGTTACCCCTGCGGAAGCACTCGCATTACAGCAACAAGGTGCGGCACTCATTGACGTTCGTGACAATGATGAAATCGCTCAGGGCAGCCCTCTTCAGGCACACCGCCTTGGACGCAGCTACCTTGAGCTGCGCGTTGAAGAAGCTGTCCCCGAACAGGCTTCGACTGTCGTCGTCATGTGTGCCGGTGGTGTCCGCTCACTGTTTGCCGCTGACGCCCTGCAAAGCATGGGCTATACCGATGTCCGTTCGATTGCCGGCGGTTTCAGTCGTTGGAAAAATGAGGGGCAACCCTTTGAGGTTCCGCAAACCCTCGATGCCGATGCCCGCGAGCGTTATGCCCGTCATATCCTGATGCCTGATATTGGCGAGGCAGGGCAAATCAAATTACTCAATAGCCGCGTTTTGCTGATCGGCGCCGGTGGCCTTGGCTCACCCTCTGCCTACTATCTTGCTGCTGCCGGTGTCGGCACCTTGGGAATGGTCGATCATGATGTTGTCGACAAGAGCAACCTCCAGCGCCAGATACTGCACACCGAAGACACTGTCGGCAAGCCGAAGGTTGAATCTGCACGCATTGCCTTGCAGGCTCTCAACTCCAACCTCAATTTTGTTGCCCATGAGACTCATCTCGACAGCAGCAATGTTGAAGAGATCTTCGCCAACTATGATGTCATCGTCGATGGCACCGACAATCTCGCCACCCGTTACCTGATCAATGACGCTTGTGTCAAAATGGGTTTGCCCAATGTTCATGCCGCTGTTTACCGCTTTGAAGGCCAACTGACTGTCTTTTGGCCTCCGTATGGTGAGCAAGGTGGTTGCTATCGCTGCATGTTCCCCAACCCCCCCCCCCCCGACATGGCCCCCCCCTCTGCCCAAACTGGCGTCCGTGGCGCCCGGCCGGGAACAACGGGTTTAGTGCGAGCCCGCCGCGCGCCGGAGGTCCCT
>JALWQD010000070.1 GCA_026994735.1 Gammaproteobacteria bacterium
TGTAGGTACGCATTGCCCCCAAAGCACCCTGAGGGTCTCCTTCAGCCTCCAATGCTTCGGCCAGCCCCCAATAGGCATTCCCCTGATAGGGTGTCAGGTCTATTGCCTGCCGGAAAAAATCGGCGGCGGCAGAATAACGCCCCAGTCCGAGCAAGGCATAGCCCATATTGACATGTGCTGCCGTCAAACGCGGTGAAAGCAAGAGCACGGCATGCAGAGCCGTCACAGCATCGTCATAACGACGCGCATGAAGCATGTATAGCGCCTGATCAAAACGTTCTCGTATCCGTGCCATACGCGGGTCTTCGGCAGTACTCGCTGCCACATCCGCATCGGCAAACAACGCCTGGCTTCTTTTTTGCGCTGCTGCCGCAGAAAACGTTCTGGAAACCTTCTGCAATTGCGACCAGTCAGGCTTCAACGCCGGTGAGCGAATGAGAATGGTGACCGCCGACAACATGATGGCCAACATCATCAAGGTGACAGCCGCTTGTGGACGGTCCTGTGAAGGTAACATCAGATGACCCCCTTATGCGCAGCCTGGCTATAGAACGGTGCGCCAAAATAGGTCAGAAAGGCAAAGACAAAGATGACCAGAACAGCGATGGCAGCCATCCGCGGATTTATTCGATAGGTTAAGCGAATGTGCAAGGCGGCACCCAGCAACAGCCAGTTGAGAAATGATGACGTTTCCAGAGCATCCCAGGCCCAGTAACGACCCCAGGCATCCTGGGCCCAAACACCACCGGCTATCAGCATCAAACTGTGAAAGATAAAAGCCAACAACATGAAACGCCAGGCCAGAGTATCTATCTGCCTTTCATCAGGCATGGTCGCAAACCAGGCCTTGAGGAAAGGCTGATGGCGTAATAACAGTACGCCGGCCAGACCAGAACCAACCAGTGAAAAGGCAAGAAAGAATTTCCCGAAGCCTACATGTGCCCACAACCAGGGATTATAGTAAGTTGGTGGAAAAGGAGGTGAATCCGCATCCAGAAACAAAATCCATGCCGCCAGCAGCCAAATCGCCGGCAGGACAACAATGGCAATGGCGCGCAAACGGGGAAAGCGCCAATAAGTGACAGCGAAGACCAGCCCAAGACTCCAGGTTTGACTAATCAAGAGTTCAAAGAGACTGACAAAAGGCCCATGATCAAGACGTTGCCACCGAACCGCGATGGTAACCAAAAGGAGCACAACACCAACACAAAGCCCGGCCAGAATGGCTCGCTCACGCCAATCCCCTGACGAAGCCAGCCCCACTCTGCTGTCTGGCGACCTGTACGCCACCACGGCGCCCTGCAAAACAAGCAGGGCAGCAAGACCATAGCAGGCAAGTCCGGCATAGAGCCAGGGTATTTCAGCCAATGGTGTCATATCAATCTTTCCAGACGTTTCACCCCGGCATTGACTTGCTGCTCATTGTCGGCCGGGGATGCAAAACGGCTCCAGAAATGAACCGACAGACCCAGTACACCGATGACGGCAACAATAAACAGCCAATGAATCGTCGGTTCATAAAAAATCTTGTAGCCCATCCAGCTCGACAAACGATCATAACGCAACCAGCCTCCCGGCAGGCGCAGACGCTCGCCTTCTGCCAACTCGACACGATCAGTGGCTGTCTTGACGATCAGCGTACCTTGACTGTTTTGCGGCGCCAATGTCCAGGCATGTTTGCTGGTCAAACCGGTATCCAGTTGTAACCAAAAACGAATTTCTTCGCCATTGTCTGGCTGCCAACGATTTGTCTGACGAAAATCATAGAGCGGATAAGCAGGCATATTAATCGTTCCGGTAACGGCATTGCCAATGTCTGGCTGCCATGTCAAAACAGCTGCAAAGCCCTTGTTAAAACTACTATAGAAACGATAGCCATTAACCACCAAGGGACGATCATCACCAATCACTTTTTCCTGCCAGCGGCCCCTTTCATCGGCCACCTTGAGCGTTGAGTGGGTCAAACCACGCACCATACCCGGTCGATAGGCAACCGTCCATGGTCCCTGGACAAAGCGTACCTTATCAATACCTCCCGGATGCCAGGGTCCG
>JALWQD010000071.1:0-8008 GCA_026994735.1 Gammaproteobacteria bacterium
TCATCGGCGTGTTCGGGATGGTAGCGTGAGGCCTGGATTTGGCGTACCAGCATTCGCCGCCGCGAATGCCGGCCATAGCTGGCTTCCCAGCGACGTAGCCCTTCTTCACAGCTGCGCTGGCCCATAACAGCCAGTAGTTGACCATAGTAATCATCATTTGGCCTTGATGTTGTCTCCGGCCAAGTCGTTTCTGCCGGCGCTTTCCACCGCTGACGTAAATGATAAATCAACGTGACCAGCCAGAGTATCAACAGCATCAGGCTGATTTCTCGCCAGTAGGCAAAGCTCTCGCTTGTACCGTCACTTTCTGTGCTCTGGCCGTCTCTCCTTGCTGACTGGTTTTGTTCATTGTCGGCAATGGTCACGTTCATGGTTTCACCCGCCAGTTGCACAACAGCCATTTGAGCCTTGATTGGATCAAAATAGGGGATACTGATCGCTGGCAACGTGAAGCCGCCGGACTGTTTGGGAATCAGAGCGAACCGGTAATGCCGCTGGCTGACGGGCTGCCATTGCTCGTTGTTGGTGATCGCCTCGTCGAGAGGACGTTCCGGAAATACCTTTATCGTTGCCGGAAAACGGCCCAGAGGTAACATTGCCGGCATCTGCACGGGCAGGACATTGGCTGTCAGGGAAACCTCCCAGTTCATTACCGGGTTATCTGCTGGCGTCGATTTTTGTTGCGACAGACGGGCAGATAACGAGGGTTTACCGATGAGTAACGAGGGCGGGATATTGGCCGGCAATGGTCGTGCTGTCAGACTCAGTCGACCAGCTGGCAGGCGTTTACGTTTACCGGCAACCGTTTCCACCCAAATGGCCGGCAGACGGAGTTCGATGGCACCCGCCTGACGGGCGGCAATTGCCCAGGCCATTGTTGTTACCCGGTAAGGTACGCCATCAATGCTGTCGTTACTTTCACGTGAGGGCAGACGCAGCAGATCAATATCCGTGGGCGTGCTATCGAGTGGACCATCAAGACGGGCATCCTTGATATCGACACGATGATAAAAGGCGAGATAAGCCGTACTGGTTTGCTGCACCCATGGCTTGTTTTCCGTAATGCCGTGACGCACAAAAAATTCCGGTGTTGTTTCAGTGCTTGCAGCCAGAACACGCAGTTGAAGGGCCGCTGTTTGCAGACCGGCGACGGTGAACGATGGGATGATGATATCACCGCTGTGACGGGGAAAAAGTTCAAGTCGCAGGGTCGATGTCGAACGACCTTCGGCCCTGGCCAGTGAAAAACGGTGTTGTTCCCGGGGTATTCCCAGTTCAAAGTCACGCGTAAGCGGGCTGAGGTCAATATTCGGTGCTTCGCCTTCCGCACGCAGACGGGTATCACTGTTGGTCAGTGTCAGTTTGAGGATGACATGTTCATCCTGGCTGACAATGCGGCGATCGACTTCGGCATGAAAACTTGCCGCCATGACGGCTGCGGGCATGCAAACAGCGAATAACAGCAGGAAGAGCCTTACCATGCCGGCATGATGGGCACAAAAGACGGGCGCCTGGCTTCTTCTTCGGCAATGCGTTGGCGTACTAACTGTGAGACATCTTCAGACAAGAGACTACGACGATAGCGTGCCAATGCCAGCAGTTCGTTGTCAACGGTATGCGGCCCGTTTTGGCGCTGGTGCTTGTCAGGCAGGGAAAAGGTTTGCTGCCAGCGGGCCAGGGCTGTGGCCAGTTGACGGCTATCTGGCAGGCTATTGTCCGCTGACGTGTTTTCTGTGGCTTCTGCCTTCCGGGTATCCGGAGCGGTAGAGGGGGCCAGTGATCGCTTTTCCTGCCGCAGTAAGTTCAAATTACGTTGCGCGCGCGCATGCGTTGGCAGCAATTGCAGCGTCGTGCGGTATGCCGCGATTGCGGCTACCCGATCACCCTGGCGGGCGAGGGTGTTGCCGATGTTGTACCAGGCCGATGCCCGTTGCTTGTCATCAGCAGCTCGCTCGACAGCGCGGGTGAAATTCTCCTTCGCGGTTGTCCAGTCATGCCGGTAATAGGCAATGGCTCCGGCACCGAAGGCGGCACGAAAACTGTCGAGCGCATGAAACAGCCGCAGAGCCTTCGTATAGTCCTGCTGCTGAAAAGCTTGCTCGGCAAAGGCTTCCTCCAAGGATGTTCCAGGAGCGGCACTGACCCTGGTCGTCAGTATGACGACAAATAACAGCATGATGAAATATATCATGCCGGGAAATGATCGCGGCGAGTCCTTGTTTGCACGTGACGAATGCATGGTGAGTGATCTTAGCAGGCCAATAGCGCTGAGTGAAAAGTACTTAATCATGACGAAACGGGATGCTGCTGAGAAGGAAAACAATCACACTGGCCGCGATCAGCCAGGGAGTCAGCGGATAGCCATCATCTCGCTCCTGCGGCAGGCGCTGACCCTGCAGTCGGGAAAAAACAGCCATGACAGCGTCATCCTCATCCTGGCCGATAACCGTCATGGCGCCCGAGCTTCTTCTGGCCAGGGTTTGCAACCAGTTGAATCGGGGTCGCGAGACATGCAGTGCCCCGTTATCATCACGTAAAAAATGACCTCGTCCATCACTGATCGGAGCGCCAGAGTCACTGCCGAGGGCGAGAATATTCAAGGGAATATGGTCTGCAGCAAGCTGCGCAACCGTCTTTTCAACGACATCGCTGGCAAAAACCTCGCCATCTGTTAGCAGCAAGATGGCGCGACCGCTGACGGGACTATCGCTGAGCAGGGTGCGGGCTAATTCCAGGGCCTGCGTGAGATTGCTGCCATGGCGGCGGGTCAACTGGCTGCCGAGCGTTTTGATGTAGTGCCGCATACTGCTGTGATCTGTACTTAATGGTAACAGTGGGTAAGCTTCCGCAGAATAAGCAATCAGGGCAATACGGCTGGCTGGCAACTGCTGTTCGAGACGCAGCCATTCATTGATTGCCCGCTTTAATCGGCTTGGTTGCATATCGCTTGCTGTCATCGATGGCGAGATATCAACAACGGTGACAATATCGATATACGTCGTTGGTGCGACAGACGCGCTCTTTGGCCAACCATAAATACGTGGCTGCATGAGCGCGAAAATGAAGCATAGCCAGGCCAGTAACAAGGCAGGGAAGAGATAACGTCGCTGACTCAAGGGCCGTGTTATGTAGGGACTCAGGTCACTGGCTATAAAACGTTTCGCCAGTAGCCGACGCTTGCTGACCTGAGCCAGCAGCAGTGGTAGCAGCAAGAAAATGATTGCCAACGGCGAGAGAAAATGGATGCTCATCGTTTGCGCCAGCGGGTCACGGTTGCACCGTCAGGTGTTGGCGCCAGAAATGCGTCAACAACAGCAACAGCACCAGCAACAGCAAGCCACCAACCAGTGATTGTCCTGCCTTGGCCGGTGCTGGCAATTCGACTCTCGCCAGATCAGCAATGTCGGCGAGGATCTTTGTCAGCGAAGCAAGGTCGTTACTGCGATAAAACTTGCCAGCGGTCAGTGTCGCCAGACTGGCCAGGCGTTGTTCATCGAGAGGTAACTGCGTTAATACCGGTGCCTTCATCGGCCCCTGGGGGAAGAATACGGGGCCGGAACGACCGATTGCGAGCGAAAAAATCCGCACCTTCTCTGTCTTTGCCAGTGTCACGGCCAGCTCTGGTGACAGTGTACCGGCCGTATTATGGCCATCACTGAAAAGGATCAGCAGACGCGAACGGGCATCGACATGACTGAGCTGCTCACTGGCGAGGGCGATGGCATCGCCCAGTGCTGTGCGCTCGCCCAGCAGGCCGGTTTTGAGGTTTGTAATCATTTCGGCAATAAAACGATGGTCATCATTCAGTGGCAACAGGGTGATGGCTTCATCGGCAAAAACAATAATGCCGAAGCGATCCTGCGGGTTTGCAGCGACAAGTTTTTTGGCCGCTTCTCGAACAATCCCCAGGCGGCTCAAGGGCGTGTCATTGTTATCTGCAGCGGCAAAGGCGCGCATTGAGCCCGAAACATCAATAGCCAGCATGATATTGCGGCCCAAAGTCGGTACTTCTGCCGACCAACCTCGCCAATAGGGGCCACTGATGGCAGCAAGGGCAAGCAGAATGGCTACTTGCAAGAGGCTTGCCGACGGTTTTTCAGCCTCAGCAAGTTGCCTCAGCAAGGCCGCCTGAGGGTGATAAATAGCGCGTCGCGCAAACACTACCTGGCCGCCATGCCGCTGGAGCCAAATCATAAACAGCAGGGCCAGTGGCAGCAGGGTCAGCAATAATGGCTGACTGAAGGCTATGGGCATGGCTGATGTGCTCGGTAATCATGAAGACAATATTGCATCATTTCGAGGCAAACCGGGTCGATTTTCGCACCAGCGTCGTTACGGTAGCGATGCCTGTCGAGGGCTTCAAGCAACGTCAGCCAGGCCTCATCAGACAGTGGGCAGGATGAGGGACGTTGTTGCCCCAGGCGCTGTAAGTGATAGAGATAGCGCAATATTGCCGCCAGCTCGAAGGCCAGCTGTTGTGCTGCAATTGTGCCGTTATCATAGGCCTCAATAAGGGCTGCAAGATTGATAGCAGGCTGTTCCCGGGATTTGTTCTCCGACCCGTGCAAACGCAGGATAATGCCGAGGCCAATGGCTGCCATCAATATGCCGATGCTAACGGCAATCATCGGCCAGAATGTCGCTAGCGGCAGAAGGTCAATATCAGCAAGAGGCAGTGTTGTTTGCGAGCGGCTCATGAAAGAACTCTGCCCCGACGTTCACTGAGCCATTCGCTTACTGACAGCGAATCTGTTGTTAACAGCAGCTGATAATCGATGCCGTATTGCTGGCATTGCTGCTGCAACCGTTGTCGCTGTGCTCCCCGTATCCGCGCATAGTCTTGGCGTAAGCGGCTATCATCACTATTGATAACGATGACACGACCGGCATCATCAAGCAGACGCAGTCTGCCTGATGGCGGCAGGGCCATCTCGGTCGTATCAAGCAGTTGCAGTAGCCGTACGCTCTGCCTTGCTGCCAGGACAGCCAATTGCTGGCCCAGCGCCCGTTCCTGATCAACACTGTCATGCAGATCGCTAATCAGGGTGAGCATGGATGCTGGCCGTGTCCATGCCGTCATCCGTTGCAGGGCTGTTGCCATAGGGGTGTCACTGTCGACAGTGACGATGCCAGGCGCTGCGGTCCCTTGTAACAGCGCAATAATGCCCCCTAACTGCTGTGTTTCAGGGTAATGAGTGATCTGTCCCTGTCCATGGAGGACCAGGGCAGTGACCGGTTCCCGCCGTTTTAGGGCGGCAAAGGCGAGCAGGGCAGCGCAGCGGCAGGCGCACCGGGATTTCAGTTCACCGGCACTGGCGAAATGCATTGTCGGCCGGTAATCGATGAGTAATGCCAGACTGTGGCGGCGCTCATCAGCAAAAACTTTGCTGCGGGGCTTGCCACTACGAGCCGTCGCCCGCCAATCAAGGTGGCGGATATCATCGCCCGCTTGATAGGCACGTGTTTCTATCGGCTCCATGCCCTGGCCATGCCAGACGGTCGGGCTTTCACCGGCTCGTATCCTGCTCTGGCCTGGAAGATTTCCGCGCTGAGTCATTACCTCGGCTTCAATTTTCTGCAATTCCCCGAGACCAAGAACAGTATCGGTGGCGATATCAGGGAATCGGGACACGGTCGAGTATGCGCTCAACGATCTGTTCACTGCTGACATTTGCTGTCCGGGCAAGAAAACTGGCAGCAATGCGGTGGCCGATGACAGCGGGAGCGAGACGCAGGATATCATCCGGCTCAACAAAATCCCGTTGGCAAAGAAAGGCCTGAGCACGAGCAGCATGGGCCAGCGCCAGAGAGGCTCGGGGAGACGCGCCGAGGCTCAGCCAGTCGGCCAGCTCCGGGTCCCAGTCGGCCGGATGACGACTGGCGGCAACAAGTGTAACAATGTAGCGGGCAAGCATATCATCAAGATAAACCGCCTTCACCGACTGCCGTGCCTGAGCCAGTGTTGCCCCTGTCAGGACAGGCTGAAAGCGAATACCCTTATCATTATTATCCTGTAAGCCATTGATAACAAGCTGTGTTTCTGTTTCCTGTGTCGGATAGTCAATGACCAGCTTGAGCATAAAACGGTCGAGCTGTGCTTCCGGCAGAGGGTAGGTGCCTTCCTGCTCAATGGGGTTTTGGGTGGCGATGACAAGAAAGTTCTCAGCCAGGGGACGGGTTTCTCCCGAGACGGTGATCTGGCCTTCCTGCATCGCTTCAAGCAGGGCAGACTGCACCTTTGGCGGCGCACGGTTGATTTCATCGGCCAGGACAATATCACTGAACAAGGGGCCGGGGATAAAATCAAAGCGTCCTTCATCGGCACGCAGTATTTCCGAGCCAGTGATATCACCCGGTATCATGTCGGGTGTGAACTGGATACGCTGGAAATCGAGCTGGGTAGCCGCTGCCAATGCCCGGACGGCGGTTGTCTTGGCCAACCCCGGCAGACCTTCAATAAGCATATGGCCACCACAGAGGAGGCCACAAAGGAGGCCTTCTATGAAAGCCTCCTGGCCAAGAATCTGTGCCTCTAATTGGTTTTGAAGAGCCTTCAATTGATCGTTCATGAGGGCAAACTATACCCGCCCGCTGGCATCTTGTCAGTCAGTTGTCGGGCGCAGGCCAAACCACTACAGATAGCTCCTTCGAGGGTGGCCGGATAGGCCTTCCAGGCACTGTCACCGGCAATCAGGCAATTATCCAAGGGTGTGACATGGCGGGGGCGCAAGCGCTGGTTGTCTGGCGTTGCTGAAAAGGTTGCCCGTTTGTCACGCAGTAGCACCGTCCACTCGGGTTCGGGCCAGCTCGGGAAGTATCTGGCCAGCTCCGCAGCAACCTGCTGCGCCAGCTCATCAGTGCTCAGGGCCATATGTTTGCCCGGACCGCTGATGACAGCCGCCATCAGGCCCGGCTGGCCATTATAGCGGCGATCAAAGAGCCATTGTATCCGTGCCGAGGTAATGCCGATCATGGGGCCGTCAAGGGCGACAGCAGGCGGGTATTGCAGGTAGATCGTAGTAATTGGCTGATAGTCAATCGCAGCCATCGATGCCGCCAATGCAGCGCTTGCCGGTTGTTTTGCCAGCAGCCGCTGCAGGGCCACCGGCGGCAGCGCCAGAATAACGGCACTGGCAGCAAAGCGTTCACCGGTTGTTGTCGCGACAGCAATAATACGCTGACCGTCCATTTCCAGCGAGCTGACACGCTGGCGCAGCAGGATCTTGCCATCATGCGCACGAATATGACGAGCCAGGGGTTGTGCCAGCAATTCATCGAGCGTGGCTTTCGGAATCAGCATGTCGGCATCGTGGCGATGTTTGCTGAAGACCGCATCCATTACCTGGGCAAAGAGCTGTGCCGAAGCCTGTTCCGGCGGGGTATTCATGATCGCCAGACAAAGTGGTTGCCAAAGTTGCGCGATCAATCGTGGCGGTTGACGGTAACGTTGCAACAACGCGGAGACTGTTTCGTCCTGCGCTGGCGTGCGCACTGCCAGAGCCACGGTCAGCCGTAATACCTGCAGGCGTTCACGCCATGACAACCCCTGGGTCAGTAAAAGGCCGCCGAGCAGATGCCACGGTGCAGGTAATGGTGCCAGTGAAAAACAGATATCACCTTCCGGCCCATGGATTGGCAGCTCCAACGCTTGTCGCTGGAAAGCCTGGTGGGCAGAAATGCCGGCAGCGGTCAGGACTGCGATTGTTTGTCGGTAAGCCCCGAGGATCAGGTGTTGACCCGCATCCAGTGTCAAACCATGGCGTTTGATGCTGGCCGCCCGCCCGCCGAGGTGACTGGCGGCCTCAAGCAGTGTTACTGGATAGCCCTGGCGGGAAAGTTCACTGGCTGCGGCCAGACCTGACCAGCCACCCCCGACAATAACAATCATGTTTGCAGCTGGCGGTATCTTTTCTTTTCCTGGCGGTTCAGTTGCCAGGCACGCCAGAGCATTCGCAAGGGCGGCATGCGCACACGTTCCTCAAGGACACGGTAACCATCTTCTGCAATC
>JALWQD010000071.1:8018-8306 GCA_026994735.1 Gammaproteobacteria bacterium
ATAGATATCGGCCATGATTAAACCACTGCGCTGGCTGTAGCGATCATGCTCGGGTAGACGTGCCAGTGCCCGCTGATAATATTTACGCGCCCGCTCGGCCTGTTCCTTGAAAAGAGCCTGGTTAGCCTCGGGGTTTTCACCCGCCAGCATTGTTTCCGCTGTCAGGCCGTGTTTTTCGATTTCATTGAGGGGAATATAGACACGCCCGCGCTGGCCATCCTCACGCACATCCCGAAGGATATTGGTCAGTTGCAAGGCGGTCCCCAGATCATGGGCATACTTCAATGT
>JALWQD010000072.1 GCA_026994735.1 Gammaproteobacteria bacterium
AAACGCTTCTCCCATTGCCGGTGGGCTGCCAGCATCTCCTCCGGCTCGCAGAGAACGTTGTAACTCTCAAGAAAGAGCAGGTTGCTAAACCACTGCTGCTTTTCTGGCTGCAGCTGCAATGCTTTCTGATAACTCGCACGCGCCTCGGACAGGCGCCCCATTCGGCTCAGAACATTAGCCATATTATTATAGATGTTTGCCCTTTCCGGAGTACTTTTAATCATTTCCTGATACGTTTCCAGAGCGTGGCCAAAAGCCCCTTCTTCGCTGTCACATAAGGCCAGGTTCAACCGTACCTCCTGATTCTCAGGATCCAGGCGCAAAACTTTCAGGCAACAGTCTCTGGCCAGTGAATAATGACGCTGATCAATATGACAGAGGCCCAGATTAAAGGTCGCAAGCAAATGATCTGGCTTGATCTTGAGTACTTTTTGAAACAGCGAAATTGCCTTGTCAAGCTGGCCCTGAGCACGTAAACACAGTCCAAGATTAATCATTGCATGCAGATGTCCAGGCGCTAGTGTCAAGACCTGTTCAAGTGCCACCCGGGCTGCGCTCAAGTGTTGTTGACGCAGATGCAGGCTACCGAGATTAAAATGGGCTTCAACATCACCGGGTGCCAGTTCGATACACTTCTGCAGAACTGTGATGGCATCATCAAAAGCCTCGACTGCAGCCAGAGGAACTGACAGATTGAAGTAATAGGGAGCATGTCGGGGGCGTTGCTGGATAGCCTTGCGGATCAGCGCAATGGCCGCAGGCAACTGACCAACGGTGCAAGCCAGTGTACCGAGCAGATGTAAAGCCTCAGCATTTTTCGGTTGCTGCTGCAATACCTGTCGACATAAGCTCTCGGCAGCGGCTAACTGACCCTGCCCCTGTAATATGCTCGCCTGCTGAAGCAGTGCATCTATATTCATCTATTCATGCCATAAAAGGAAGCTTGCCAGAATACCTGTGACGCACTAAAAACGGAATCGAAGCGACAAACTAAGCGATTTACTGCTCAAATCACCAAGCCCCAGACTCTGGAAAGCAATAGGAATATCATCCGGCCGATAGACTAAACCGACAGGCAGGTTGGATCGGGAGCTACTCTGGGAATAGGCCGCAGATAATGTTAACGCAGGATGTAATTGGTAATTAAGGTTTACCGAAAAGGAGTCCTGAATAATCTGCCGTTTTGCGAGCATACCAAGATCAACCCGTGCATTCGTGTCAAAATTATCATAGTCAGCAATGCGACGACTGACAGACAGGCTTCCTGATAACTTGGCGATATCCGGTATCGTCCGCCCATCAAAAAAATAAAACAGCTTGGTGAAGTCCGGTATCGATCGACTATAACTGATAGCAAATTGCTGCGCAGTATTCGCATAGTCAGTACCAAGAGGATCCTCATTGAGAGTCTTCGTCAAGCCATAACTCAATGAGGTTGTCCCCCAGGCCGTACTCGGCAAGCGCAGCGATGAATTGAGAGAGTATGCCTGTGTCTCGCCCAGAGAAATCCTGATCGGGGTAAAATTATTGTAACCCAAAGTCATCGAAAAAACTTTTGTCGTCGCATCACTCTTCTGATCAACATCCCCGATCAAGGCTCTGAAACGTTTATCTTCCAATAATTGCAAACGGCGAGCAGATTCCGATGCGGCGTATGTCCCGCGGCCATCGGCAATAACGTTTTCAAGCTGATCCATACCCCGATTGAGTTGTTTTTTATCGCTATAAAAAAGACCAAACAACCAACGGGCAGTGAGATTATCCGGTTCGCTTTCAATCACTGTTTCAAAGAAAACTTTGGCTTTCAAATCTGCGCCCAAGCGCCGTTCCGCAATGCCCATGTTCAATAAAACAAGATCATCGTCAGCAATCAGCTGGCGGATATCCATCAATCTGGTCAGTGCATCTTTATAGTCATCATCAACAAGATCTTCAATCGCCTGAAAAAAACCTAGCAATGACAACGAACGATAATATGCCCAAGCACTCTCTTTGTCCGCGCTGAGGCGCTTCAATATCGCCTGTCCTTCTGTGCTCAATCCCTCGGCAAGCAGACTTTCAGCAATTCTCAACTTGAGAAAATAATTATCTGGCTCAAGATCAAGCAAGCTCTGATACACTGTCCGGGCAAGAGCTGCAGCTCCATCAAGAAAAGCTGCATCAGCGGCTTTTAGCTGTCGTTCAAAAATGGCGAAATCACTTTTTTGAATGACCGATAATGACTGCAAACGTTTCGCGATATCAGGCAGATCATCGTTATCTGCGGCATCATAATCAGTGATATCATTAAAAACAGGAGAATGCAGATACAAGCGGTATTTCAGCTCTGGATCAGTCGTTTGAGTGTACATCTTCCCGGAAATCTCCAACGCCTCGTCAAGGCGTCCCATCTGGATATAAGCTTCGGCAAGCATGGCCTCAATTTCAAGGTCATTCTCACGGATATCATCAGCACGCTCAAGACTACTGACAGCGCGGTCAGGACGCTGCAATCGCAGCATCGAACGCCCTTTTCGTAGCAGTAAACCTGGGGCATCCTCAAATACTTGCAACAAATCATCAATGGCCTTAACAACAACCGCCGGCGGTGCATATTTCTCCAGAAAATCGATTTCGACAAGTGCTTTTTTTACATCGACCTGCCCCTGTTTTCGGGACATCAACCTGGCAATATTGGCTTGATGGATAGCCATCAAATGAAGCCTTGCCTGATCCTTCAACAGCGAATTAGCCTGCGCCGAGTCAAGGACACCGACAAACCAACCTGCTGCCTCAACAGGATACCCTTGACTCAATAAAACCTGGCCATAAAAATAGCGTGCCTGGGGATTGTCATGGTATTTATCGAGAACCTGCCAATAGTTCCCTAGGGCCAGATCATCCTGACCAAGATTCTGGTAGGCCTGACCGAGAAGAAGATTAATTTCCGGGTTATTAGGCAAACGTACCTGAAGTGGCAACAGCTCATCAATCACCATCTGGGGGTTCCCCTGCTGCAAAGCCTGATGGGAACGAACTATCGCAGAAACAAAACGATCAACATCGGCAACTTGCTTGACCATCTCTTGTCGCAACTCTTCGACATCAATATTGATAACGATATCTTCAGAAACCGAAGCAAGCCGAAAGGTCTCTTCTTTGGCTGGCGTTTCCGTCCATAACACAGCCTCTGGCATCGTATCATCAGAATTTGAGAATATGCCGAGAATAGAGTCAATAGGATTTGCAAAGCGCAAGCCACCACCAATGGAGCCATTAACACCATAGCCTGCAAAGGTGTCTAGTAACAAGCCAAAGGTTTCACGATAACTGACACGACTATTAAAGAAACCACTACCGAGATTGAGGTTTCCGTTAACACTTATACTGGGAGCAATGCTGTCATTCTGGCCGCTGTGATTGGGTGAGTGGGCAACCGAGGCGGAAACCGAAACATTGCTCTTTTCTGTTGGTTTGAAGCTGCTCGTTAAACTATAGTTCAATGATGAACTGAATGAAGTATTAATAGCGCCGGTATTACTGACATCCTGCTCCTCAATAACAGATTGGCCACCGCGAACGCTATAGGCCAAATTGGAAGTAAACCGCCGCAAACGAGTCTCAACAAACTTCTTTCTCTGGCGTGCCCGCTCGACATAACGGTTACCCGGCTTACCCTGTTTGAGAATCGCCCGGTACTGAGCCAGGGCCGCTGGATCAGCGCTGGTCTGTTCATAAAGCAAAGCAAGGTTAATACGCAAGCGCAAATTGCTACCATCGACAGCAATCCCCTGCCGGTAAGCTTCAATTGCCAGCTCCCGCTCACCTTGTTGAGTCTGGATAAAGCCGAGCAAACTATAGATCCGGATATCTCGAACGCCTCGATCACGCATCTGTTCAAGAACACGAATAGCCGCTACTTGCCGCCCTTCTTCAAGTAAGGCCCTGACAAGCGATAGCAATAGATCGGTCGCTGCCTTTTCTGCCTTTTGCTCGTCATCAAGCAAAGAAATGAAGTAGGCATAATTCTCTATTTCCTTACGCGGTTTATTTTGCCGGCTATAAATGAGTGCTAATTGCCTGTAGGCAGGGGCCTCTCTCGGCGACATGCGAATAACTTCTTCAAAAACATCAATGGCCTTATCCATCTCTTGGCCATAATAGTAATAGAGGCCAAGTTGCAATCGCGCCTGAATATTATCGGCATTGTCGCGGACAAACTTCTCCAGCACAACCGCCGCCTTGGTGTACTCCTTGTTCTTTCGATAGTTATTAACTTGCCGGCGATAATAATCGCTGACTATCTGTAATGCCTTCTGGCCACGTGCGCTTTTTCTTTCCTTCTCCAACAAACGCTCAAGCAAAGGAATTGCCTTTTGCTCACGTCCCGTTGAAAGATATAATTGAGCCAACCCCCAAAGACTGCCAGCATCATCGGCCTTTATTTTCAGCAAGCTCTGGAGGGTACGCTGAAATTCGGGCAAACGGCCCTGTTTTTGATAGACATCAGCTAATGATTTAAGCAGTACAATATTGCCCGGAACCTTGGTCAACATCTGCCTCAACAAGATCTCAAGCTTTTCCCAATCTTTTCGCTTGCGTAATTCAATGGCCTTGGCAAGCCCCAACATGCGCAATGCCTGGATCGTCAAAGGCCCTGAACTATGCCGTTTAAGGATAACAAACAACTGCTCTTCTGCATCCTTTTGCCGTCCTTGCTGGCGATATATTCCTGCCAGCCTGAGACGAACACGATCATTCTCTGGAGCCAGCTCAACTAAGCGTGCAAAGGTTTCATCAGCGGCTGATAACTGCCCCAGGCTAAGCAACAGAACCCCTTTCAAACCCATAACTTGTACATCACTTGGGTATTCTTTCAATACTTTCTCATAAACAACCAGGGCCTGTCGTTGCTGTCCCTGTTTTGCCAACAATTGCCCCCTTACTATTTGCAAGCGCTTTTTGGCCAGTTTTTCTTCATTCTTTTTAGTCGAAATCTGTATCACTGAACGATAGACGGCTTCTGCTTCATGCCAGCGACCTGCCCCTTCATAGGTCTTCGCCAGAGTCATTCGTAAACGAACATTTTTCGGGGCCAGCTCAATACTCTTCTTTAATTTGGCAATACCTTCAGACAACTTATTTTTATCAATCAGAATCTTACCCAGCCAAAAATAGGCTTGTTCATCCGTGACCTGCTTAGCCAACAAAGCATTAAAAATTGCCTCTGCAGCATTCAATAGCCGTCGATAATAGAGTCGTCTGCCAATATTAAGGGCACGTTTCAGCAGAACACCATCAATAACATCCGCTTCCTTGACAGCCTTTAATATTGATCGACTTTCACGGATGGCCAACTTTTTTAACATATCAGCAGCCTTGCGCGCATATTTATTCCCGGGACCAAGCAAAGCAACCTTTTCCAGCTCGGGTACGGCCTGCTCTGACATTCCATCTTCAACGAGAATCTCTGCCAGCTGCAAGCGAATATCTTCTCGCTGTTCATTGGCAGTCAATACACGGCGCAATAACTCAGCAGCTGCAGCAAGATCCCCCTGCTGTCGAGTAATTCCCGCCTGTAGCGCGAGGACTGCTGGTTCATCGGGTGCTAATAAAAAAAGAGACTTAAAAATTGTTTTTGCACGTTCAATATCATTACCGGCAAGCGCATCAAGCCCTTCTTGCAAACCCAGCTCATTCAATGCACGTTTCTTTAACTCAGGATCATCCCCCTGCCGTAAAGCAAGAATAAGACTCGAACGCATGGCCTCATCATCACCCTGCTCATGAAATATTTCCGCCATTTCGAGAGGAGCGACGGCAGAGTTCGGCTGACTGAAGAGAAGCTCCCGATAGCTACTCAAGGCCAAGGCAGGTTTCCCAGCAAGACGGAAAGCCTGTGCCAACTTCAAGAGTAAATCCGGATCACCAGGATGCAGTGACAATGCCTTTTTCAATATTAAAATAGCATCATCGGGCTTTGAACTCTGCTGATAGACCTTGGCCAATAACTCATAGCCCCAGAGCTGATCAGGCTGTGCATCGATAATAGCTTCGGCAATCATTTTTGCTGCCGAAAAAACCTCATCATCGATCATTTTCTCAGTTTCTTCCAGCAAGGATGCCTTTTCCTTTGCACTCAACCCGCCAAGATTCAACTCATTGAGCAATGTTTTCGCACGCCGGTTAAGCAATCGTTTCAGCCCTTGTCTCGCACGCTTTTTATCGTTCCCTGAAAGAGTCATCGAAGCCAACAGTCTATACTCGCCGAGACTGTCATCAAACCTCTCCAGGCGTTCATAAACACTTGCCAGCTGTTGGTGAAGCACAGGGTCACGCGGCGTTGAACTCATCGCTGTCTGAAGAAAGACCAAAGCCGATTCTGCATCACCTTCTTTCAATAGACTCTCCGCCATATACTTGTTGATGACAGGGTCTTGAGGGATCATTGCCAATAATTTGGTCAACACCCGCCGGGCTGATTCTTGATCGCCATTATTCATCGAATCAAGGGCATCTTTGAGGCCCAGACGATCGATAGTCTTATCCCGGATAGCCTCTTCAGCATCATGTTGCAAGATCCATTCAAGCTGGTTATCTTCCAACTGCTTCTCGCCCAGTTTTTCGTAGCTCGTTGCGAGAATCAAGCGTGACTCAAAATCAAACGGCGACTGCTTTATCAATGGCAGCAAAACATTCGCGGCCTTCCGCGGTAGCCCGGCATTCAAATAAGCTTGTGCCAATACAGGTATCAGCGGTGAATTATCGGGTCTTAGTGCCAGGCTTCTTTCCAGTTCAGCGACTTCATCGCTGAACGATTCACGCTTTTTATAAAGCTGGCTCAACCAGTAATGGGCACGTGCCTGGTCAGGATCCAGTTCGAGTGCTGCCTGAAAAAGAGCTTCAGCTTCATCAAGTTCTTCAGCATCTAGATGTTTGCGGCCACGGTCAATCATGTTCTTTTTTACGAGATCCAGGCTCGCGGAGGACTGGGCCAGCAGTTTCGATCCGGGTGGTGACAGGCTGATAGCCTTTTGATATTTCTGATAAGCATCATTAAACCGTTCCATGCGCAAATAAAGAGAACCCAGTTCATAATATAAACGCGGATTTTTTGGCTGTATCTTGATTAACTGATTGTAAACTTCTGCCGCTTTCTCAAATCGTTTTTCTTTTTCATAGAGCGAGGCAACACGTAACCGAATACGAATGTTCTTCGGTGAACTTGCCAATAACTTATCAAAAACTGCCTCAGCTTCTGCAATACGGCCTAAGTCCTGAAGGACAGCGCCTTGCAGTCCCAGCAATTGTCCATCCCCCGGGAATTCAACCAGCAAACTATCATAGGTGGCCAAGGCTTCCTCTTTTTTGTTTTCTGCTATCAGCAGCTGCCCTTGAGCAATCCCCAGTCGTTTTCTCGCCGCCCGCCGTATTTTTTCATTACCATCAGACTCAGCAACACGTGAATACTCGCTAATCGCTTCTTGCCAATGTCCAGCCGCCTCATGAACCTTGCCCAACTCCATTCTCAAACGACCATTTTCTGGCGCAAGGACAACGCTCCGCGCAAGATGCGCCAAACCGGCCTCTGGTCGTTTTGTCTGCAACTCCAGCTTACCAAGCCAGTAATTCGCCTGCGCATCCCCCGGAACTTTTGTTAACAAGCTGGTCAGTATTGATTCGGCATCCGTAAACTGGCCCCGACCAAAGAGCCGCCGAGCCAAATTCAGAGCACGTTTTTGTATGTCTTCAGAAATGGCTTCGCTCCTGTCAAGGCTTGCCAGGAGCACACTCGCCTGTTTTTCATACAAGGGCTTCAACAACGTTAGCGCTGACTTTGTAACCGCCTCACCTGCATCCATACGAAGCACTTTTTCAAGGGCATTTATCGCATCATCATAGCGTTCAAGCGCCTGATAGGCTTGGCCAATATTCAGTTGCGCATCGGCACGATCAGGGGCAATCTCAAGGATATGTTTAAGCGTTTTTTGCGCAAGCCGGTAGCGCTTTTGGGCCAAAGATATACGTGCAACACGCATCATGACATCCGGATTTTCCGGTACAAGTGTTGCCAGATTACTGATCACTTGCTCAGCCTTTTCATATTCCCCCTGGAGAATAAGGTTATCGCCACGTTTCAAGCCGAGGCCATCAAGAGCACGTCGACGAACATCATCATCAGTCGCCAGACGCATCGCCTCTGCAAAAGCAGATTGCATTTGTAAAGCATCACCGCGCAGACGATAAACTTCTGCCAGACGCAACCTTAATTCTGCATCTGTTGGCAGCAATTGACGCAAACGTAGATAAATCGCATCAGC
>JALWQD010000073.1:0-5870 GCA_026994735.1 Gammaproteobacteria bacterium
CTAGTCGGCAAAGTAACCATAAACTTTAGATTGTTATTGATATTTTGCGAACATCTAGACACTATTTCCAGTCAGTCTGCCTTTTTCAACAAGCCGCCAGGCTCGCTACAGACAGACATTTCGTCGGCAGTCGCGGGCGCATATCTCGCCGCTATAGGTATTTTGTGACATAATTGCCCGTCTTCGGCCATTTGGCCGTTCGATAACTGCTAACTACCTACCTGGCCTAAAAATAAATGATCCTCATACTTGCTCCCAATACTGATACTGAAAGCCCTGATTTCAAAAAACTTCTGGAACAGGTCAGTCATTTCAGAAATGTCCAAACCCGCGTCCATCAGGAAAACGGTACACGTCAGACGTTGACCGAAATTTACCTTGTTGGCGATACCGGTGGCCTTGACCCGGATGCCATCTCCCAGCTGCCCTGTGTTGAGCGTGTCGTCCGTATTTCTGACAGTTATCGCGTCCTTGGCCGACACAAGGACAGCCAGCGGACAACAGCCTTCGAATATAATGGCATCACCTTCAGCCAGGATGACTTGCATGTCTTTGCCGGACTCTGTGCTGTTGACACGCCGGCTCATGTTGAAGAGATGATGAAGGCATTGCGTGATAACGGCCAGCAATGCACACGCATGGGTGCCTATAAACCACGGACAAATCCTTATGCCTTCCAGGGTCATGGCAAGGACTGCCTGCCTTATGTCTTCGAGCTTGCCGGAAAATATGATATCAAGGTCATTGCTATGGAAGTCACCCATGACAGCCATATTGATGAGATCAATGAAGCCCTGGAAATGACGGGCCATCCCACCGGCGTCATGCTTCAGATTGGCACCCGCAATACACAAAACTTTGAACTCTTGAAAGCTGCCGGACGCCAGAAAAAACTGCCGGTTCTGCTCAAAAGAGGTTTTGGCATCACCCTTGATGAATCGCTCAATGCCGCCGAATACCTGGCTAGCGAAGGTAACCGCAAAGTCATCTTCGCGCTCCGCGGGATGAAAACCAATATGGGTGATCCGCACCGTAACTTCGTTGACTTTTCTCATGTCGTATCGGTCAAGCGCATGACCCGCATGCCTGTTTGTATTGACCCGTCTCACTCGGTCGGCACACGTGTCAGAGGACCGGACAATATCATGGATGTGTTTCATGTTACCGCCCAGGGTGTCATTGCTGGCGCGAACATGATCCTCGTCGATTTCCATCCACATCCTCAAAAGGCACTGGTCGATGGCCCCCAGGCACTGCGTCTGGAAGAATTGCCTTACTTCCTTGAAGATGTCCGTCTTGCCCGTGAGTCCTACCTTGCTCGGCGCAAACTAACCGATGATTTCCTCAAGGCTCACCCAGAGCCATGATGAAAAAGACAACCAGGCCATGGACAGGATCGTAACGGATGTCTATCCACCGGCCTGGTTGTCTTCATCCTTTCTCAGGCTTGCAAACATTCATGATCCTGCCTGGATTAAATGCGTTACCGCCGCGAGCCTCCACAGCTATGGCAGTGCCCAGACCGTTTTTCAGGAAGGAGAAGATTGTCAGCAGCTAACCCTTGTCATTAGCGGCCTGCTCCGTATGCAGCGCTTTTCCAATGATGGCCATGAGATCACACTGTATCATCTCTCCCCGGGTGAAATCTGTCATCTGACCGCCATCCGCCTCCTCAACAAAGGCCCTCATCAGAGTGATGCCATCACCGAATCAGACAGTCAGATAGCACGCTTACCCGGGCACCTTTTCAGACTCGCCGTACGCAGTTCTTCTTCCCTGAGCCGTTATGTATTTGCAGCCATCGACAAGGGCCAGGAAAACTTGCTGACACTCATTGAAGATGTTGCCTTTGGTGATATGAACAAACGTCTTGTCGGGCACCTGCTCGCCCATCAGGACAACACGCTCTTCATGACCCATCAGGAACTGGCCGCCGAGCTCGGTACTGCACGTGAGGTTGTCAGTCGACTGCTAAAAAACCTGGAGAGGCGCAGCTGCGTATCGCTGCACCGGGGGAACATAGAAATTATCGACCGTCAGGCCCTCGAAGACTGTCTGACGAGTCAATCAGCCTGTCATCAGTGAAACAACAGAATATGCAGCAATGCCTTCACCACGCCCGGCAAAACCCATCCGCTCTGTTGTTGTCGCCTTGATATTGACCGCTGACAATGAGAGCGCCAGATCATCAGCCAGACAAACACGCATGGCGGGAATATAGCTGGCCAACTTCGGGGCTTGGGCAACAATGGTCAGGTCGATATTGACCACTGAAAATCCGGCGGCGACAAGACGCTGACAGACAGTACGCAAAAGTTGACGGCTGTCGATAGCACGATAACGGGGATCGTGATCAGGAAAGTGCTGGCCGATATCACCCAGTGCGGCAGCGCCGAGCAAGGCATCACAAAGGGCATGAATGGCGACATCACCATCTGAATGCGCTTCCAGCCCAAGACTATGTGCGACTTCGACCCCCGCCAGCATTAAAGGCACGCCGTCAATAAAACGATGGGCATCATAGCCGAATCCAGTGCGAAACATCTTTCTTGCTTCCCCTTTAGAATCGCCCTTGTCCCCAGGCAACAAGTAATGCCTGGCCGTCTCAAGATCGGCCGGCAAGGTCAACTTGAGGTTATCAGCGGAACCTTCGATGATGCGCGGCCGGGATCCCGCCCACTCCATGGCACTCGCTTCATCTGTTACCGGATGTCCAGCCGCCAAAGCCCCTATCAAGGCATCATGGAGCGCGCCTAAACGAAACATCTGTGGCGTCTGTGCACGCCAAAGGAGACGCCTGTCGACAGTTTCAAGAACACGGTAATCTTCGACGTGTTTAACTGTGTCGGTGACGGGAATTGCCAGCAGACCGCCAATCTCATCCTGAGCTAGAGTATCAATCAGGGACGACAAATCGGCAGCAGACAGACAAGGCCGGGCAGCATCATGAACGAGCACCCAATCATCGCGATCAACGCCCTTATCGAGTAGATAGCGGAGAGCATTGGAGACAGAATCGGCGCGTTCCTTACCACCGGCGACAACATTAACCTCGGTCGTCGCTGGCAGTGACAACATTGGCCACCAGTTATCCTGTTCTGCCAGAGCAACAGTCAGTGAAACGATGCGCTGATCGGCAGACAAGGCGGCCAGAGTATATTCAAGAACCGTTTGCTGGCCGATGCGCAAATACTGTTTGGGAACAGCGGCTGCCATCCGTTGGCCAATCCCCGCTGCCGGTATAACTGCCCAGCACCGAGCCGTCGTATCTGTCGCTTTCATCGACAATAGCGGCGCTGTTCAGGCACTGTTTTCACTTCCGTGGGCGTAGACAAGCTACGGACCTTTCGGCTCATCGACAACAAGAAAGAATAATTCGCCATCGCGAATCATCCCGAGCTGGCTGCGCGCACGCTCTTCAATAGCCTCATCGCCCTGGCGGAGATCATTGACCTCCGCCAGCAACGCGCTGTTTCGTGCCGCCAGCTGTTCATTCTCATCCTGTTGCCGATCGATCAGCTGACGTAATGACCAGACTGAAGGCAAACCACCATCACTAGACCACAGTTGCAATTGCAGAACAAACAACAATACCAGCAACAGCAGGCAAAAGGCCTTCATTGTATTTGATATTGACTGCCACATGTTGCTCCGTCTGGTGAGCTCAGGAATGCTTACTGAGACTGGCCGCTAAGAACCTGACGGCCAGCGAAGCTGGCCCTGTCAGCGAGCGCTTCTTCAATTCGAATCAGCTGATTATATTTGGCGACCCGGTCTGAACGGGAAAGCGAGCCTGTCTTGATTTGGCCCGCATTCGTTGCGACCACCAGATCGGCAATAAAAACATCTTCAGTTTCACCTGATCGATGTGAGACGACGATCGCATAACCTGCCTGACGCGCCATCTCTATCGCTGCCAGAGATTCCGTCAGGGTGCCAATCTGGTTAACCTTGATCAGAATAGCGTTGGCGACACCTTTATCAATACCTTGCTGGAGAATTTCAGTGTTCGTAACGAAGAGGTCATCACCAACCAGTTGCACACTTTTGCCCAATCGTTCTGTCAGCAATGCCCAACCGGACCAATCATCTTCAGCCATCCCGTCTTCGATTGAAACGATCGGGTAACGATCAACCCAGTCGGCAAGGTAATCGACAAATTCGGCAGAAGTCAGTGACAAGCCCTCTGCCTCCAGGTGGTATTTACCTTCGCTATAAAACTCGCTGCTAGCAGGATCAAGGGCAATGGCGATATCTGTTCCCGGCTGATAACCGGCTTTTTCAATCGCTTCTAGAATCACTTTCAGTGCGGACTCATTGTTGGGCAGGTCTGGCGCGAAGCCACCTTCATCACCGACTGCGGTATGAAAACCCTGCCCATGTAATACATCACGCAGACAATGGAAGGTCTCTGCTCCCATTCGAATCGCTTCGGCAATACTCTTGGCACCGACAGGCATGATCATAAATTCCTGCATATCGATACTGTTAGCCGCGTGGGCACCGCCATTAATCACATTCATCATTGGCACCGGCAGGCACAAGTTTTTGGCAATAGCAAGGTGCTCGAAAAGAGGCTTGCCGGCACTGGCAGCAGCAGCACGGGCATTGGCCAAAGAAATGGCCAGTATGGCGTTTGCACCGAAACGTGATTTATTATCACTGCCATCGAGAGCGATCATCATGGCATCGATATTCGCCTGGTCCGCCGCATCCTGACCGATCAAGGCATCACGCAGCTCATGATTGACATGGCCAACAGCCTTCAGAACCCCCTTCCCCAGATAACGAGCCGGGTCACCATCACGCAACTCGATGGCTTCTCGAATACCTGTTGAGGCACCGGAGGGTACCGCTGCCCGACCACAGCAACCATCAGCCAAAAAAACCTCGGCTTCTACTGTTGGATTACCGCGAGAATCAAGGATTTCGCGTCCGATTATATCTACGATATTACTCATCTTTGCGCTTTTACTCTATTGATTGAATAGGGAATTGATTACATATTTTCTTCGTCAAAGGCATGAGACTTAGCTGTTGTATCGATAGCCATTAGTGTCTCAAGAAGTGCTTCCATTCTATCCAGAGGCCAGGAATTGGGACCGTCACTGAGGGCCTTTTCCGGATTTGGATGTGTCTCCATGAAAAGCCCCGAGATACCGACCGCTGCAGCAGCACGTGCAAGTACCGGAACAAATTCTCGTTGTCCACCAGACGTTGTTCCCTGACCACCTGGCTGCTGCACTGAATGTGTGGCATCAAAAACAATCGGGCAATGACAGTCACGCATAATTGCCAAGCCACGCATATCTGAAATCAAGGTATTATAACCAAAACTGGCACCGCGTTCGCAGACCATGATTTGGTCATTACCAACCGCCCTCGCCTTGTCGATAACATTTTTCATATCCCAGGGCGCGAGAAACTGGCCCTTCTTGATATTCACCGCCCGCCCCTGACGGGCAACGGCCTGAATAAAATTTGTCTGACGGCAAAGAAAGGCAGGCGTCTGGAGGATATCGACAACAGCGGCCACTTCAGCCAGGGGGGTATCTTCGTGAACATCCGTTAACACGGGCACGGAATAGACCTTGCGTACCTTTTCGAGAATACGCAGCCCCTCTTCAATACCCGGCCCCCGATAACTCTGACTTGATGAGCGGTTAGCCTTATCAAAAGATGACTTGAAGACAAAAGAAATACCCAGTTTGGAGGTCATTTCCTTGAGTTGTCCGGCGGTATCCATGATCAGGTCTTCGGATTCAATGACGCAAGGCCCGGCAATCAGAAACAATGGCCGATCAAGACCAACCTCAAAACCGCAAAGTTTCATCGTCATTATCTTTTCTTCCCGCCATGATATGTTCTTG
>JALWQD010000073.1:5880-8300 GCA_026994735.1 Gammaproteobacteria bacterium
GGGCTGGCGTGGGCGCGAGGTAAATTCAGGATGAAACTGACTGGCAATAAAAAAAGGATGGTCACTGATTTCAATCATTTCGACCAATTCGCCATCAATAGAACGGCCCCCGACCTTGAGACCGGCCGCCAGCAATTGGGGAACAAAGTGATTGTTGACTTCATAACGATGACGATGACGCTCCTCGACAATCTCCTGGCCATAAAGAGTTGCCGCCAGACTGTCCGTTTCAAGACGACAGGCCTGGGCACCAAGACGCATTGTCCCGCCCATATCGGACTCTCGACTACGGCGTTCGGTTGTGCCATCACTGGTCTGCCACTCGGTCACCAATGAGATAACCGGTGCCGTAGTGGTGGTCGAGAATTCGGTACTGTGTGCTTCTGTCAAACCGGCCACGTGACGGGCAAATTCAATCACCGCTAACTGCATGCCCAGACAGATACCAAAATACGGCACTTTATTCTCGCGCGCATAACGAATAGCCTCTATCTTGCCTTCAACGCCACGTTCACCAAAACCACCTGGAACCAGAATCGCATCGGCACGGGCAAGACACTGTGCCCCATCCCTTTCGACGTCCTCAGCATCAACATAGAACAAACGCACTTTGGTACGACTGTGGATACCGGCATGAGTCAGCGCTTCGGTAATCGACTTGTAGGCATCTGTCAGTTCAACGTATTTACCAACAATAGCTACTTCAATCTCTTCGACGGGTTTGACCAGGGCATCAACAATTGCGGTCCAGTCATCCAGTTTTGCCGGTGGTGCCTCAATACCCAGAAGGTCAAGGACAATGTCATCGAGCCCCTGCTCTTGCAGTAACAACGGGATGCGATAAATACAGTCCGTATCCACGGCCGAAATGACAGCCTTTTCATTAACATTGGTGAAGAGTGCTATCTTGCGGCGCTCATTTGCCGGTAGCGGTCGTTCTGAACGACAAAGAAGAATATCAGGCTGAATGCCGATCGACAGCAATTCCTTGACAGAATGTTGTGTCGGTTTGGTCTTGATCTCACCCGCAGAGGCTATAAAAGGCACAAGAGTCAGATGAATGTAAAGGACATTCTCTTTGCCACGGTCAAAACCAACTTGACGAATAGCTTCAAGAAATGGCTGCGATTCAATATCACCGACAGTGCCACCAATTTCAACGAGAGCTATGTCCGCATCCCCGGCACCGGCATTGATACTTCGTTTGATCTCATCGGTGATATGCGGAATCACCTGTACCGTAGCTCCCAAATAATCGCCACGACGCTCCTTGGCAATCACCCGTTCGTAAATACGCCCCGTCGTATAATTATTCGTCCGCTTCATCGTCGTCGTCACGAAGCGTTCATAATGGCCCAAATCAAGATCAGTTTCGGCACCGTCCTCAGTAACGAAAACTTCACCATGCTGAAAAGGGCTCATTGTGCCAGGGTCAACATTGATATAGGGATCGAGCTTGATCAGCGTCACTTTCAGTCCCCGTGACTCAAGCAGAGAGCCGAGAGAGGCGGCAGCAATGCCTTTCCCCAGGGACGAAACCACCCCGCCGGTAACAAAGACGAAACGGGTCACAGCCTCTCCCCGGAACGACAGGGTAAAAGCGGCAGACGGAACAGGCACAGATGCGCAGACAGGCTGGGCAGCTCACTGGCCTGTGCCCCAAACAAGAGAGAATCAGAAGAGCTGGTTAGTATCGGTTGCAATCTCGGTTTCCACAAAAAACAGGCTGATCAATAGACGTATAGAGAATGCGCGCACAGTACCAGAATGAAGCGACAAGCTCAATCCAAACAGCACCAGACTGTTTTACCCAGCGGTCGATAAATAACTGCCATCTACCGATCAAACACCGTCACGGTGATCAACCGAGAAGCTCAGCGACCGCTTTTGCAGCCTCCGCACTGGCATGGCAGCGCAAGCTTTCATGGATAACAAAAAAACGTCGTTGCAAGGCCACTCGCTGATCGGCATCGTCAAGATAAACTGTCAGCGCTGCGGCCATGGCATCAGGCTTTACATCATTCTGGATAAACTCGGCAATCAGTGGTTCACCAGCAAGCAGATTGGGCAAGGTATAGCGGTCGACTTTAAGTAGCCAGCGGGCAAACCAATAGCTCACCGGCGCCAAGCGATAGGCCGCCACCATGGGTCGTCCGAGCAACATCGCTTCCAGTGCTGCTGTGCCACTGGCCAACAGCACCACATCGGCAGCAGCCATTGCCTGCTGCGACTGACCCGTCAACAATGTTACAGGTAATGCCGGCGCCAGGGATTGCAACTGCTGCCGAAAAATATCCGCCACCTCCGCTGTCGCCAGAGGAACAACAAAATGAAGATCAGCATGTGTCACCAGACACTGTTTCGCTGTCTCGATAAACGGGCACGCTAATTGATCCACTTCTGACTGACGACTGCCCGGT
>JALWQD010000074.1 GCA_026994735.1 Gammaproteobacteria bacterium
TGAAACTCTCGGCCTGTCGGCCGAAATTCTGCGCGCTATCTCTGAACAGGGATATAACAAACCAACCCCGGTCCAGAGCCAGGCCATTCCGGTCATTCTTGCCGGTAATGATGTCCTTGCCGGTGCTCAGACAGGTACAGGCAAAACGGCCGGTTTTACACTGCCTATTCTGCAACGTCTGCAAAGCCGCGAGCGTCAAAGCGGTGCCCGAAAACAGTCGCCCAGGGCCTTGATTCTGACGCCAACCCGCGAGCTGGCCGCTCAGGTCGGTGAAAGCGTCCAGACCTACGGCAGGCATCTGCCGATGAAGTCGACAGTGATCTTCGGTGGCGTCAAAATCAACCCACAAATTGACCGCCTGCGTCGTGGCATCGACATCCTAATCGCTACCCCGGGCCGTTTACTCGATCATGCCCAGCAACGCACCGTTGATCTCTCACAGATCGAAATTCTCGTCCTTGACGAAGCGGATCGCATGCTCGACATGGGATTTATCCACGATATCCGCCGCTTGCTGGCCTTGCTGCCAAAGAATGACAAGCGCCAGAACCTTCTCTTTTCGGCCACCTTTTCGGCAGAGATAAAGACACTTGCCAAAGGTTTGCTCAATGACCCTCAATTGATCGAAGTTGAGCGCAACAACAGCACCGCTGCCCGCATCTCCCAACTGATACATCCAGTTGACAAAGGTCGCAAACGCGAACTATTAAGTGCCCTCATTGGCGCCGGTAACTGGCACCAGGTACTGGTTTTTACGCGCACTAAACACGGCGCCAATCGTCTCGCGGAGCAACTGGGCAAAGACGGCCTGACTGCCGCCGCTATTCATGGCAATAAAAGCCAGGGAGCCCGTACGCGCGCCCTCGCCGACTTCAAAAAAGGCACTGTCCGGGTGCTTGTCGCCACTGATATTGCCGCTCGGGGTCTGGATATTGACCAGCTCCCTCATGTCGTCAACTTTGAACTACCGAACATCCCCGAGGATTATGTCCACCGGATCGGTAGAACTGGTCGTGCTGGCAATGAAGGCCAGGCAATCTCTCTCGTCTGCGTTGATGAACTCAAACTGTTACGTGATATCGAACGACTGCTGAAGTCTGAATTGCCGAAGGAAATATTAACCGGATATGAACCCGACCCCAGCATTAAGGCTGAGCCGATTCAGAAAGGGCGTCAAGCCCGCCCGTCAGCACGTCGCGGCCCACGTCAGAATAACCGGGCCAACGGCAATCGCGCCAGCACGAAACCTGCTGCAGCACGCAGCCGTGGTCGCCGCCAATCATCCCGACGCGCCCACGCTGGCTAACTTTCCTGTCTTTCCGGAATGAGACGAAGGGCCCCATTTCCGGGGCCCTTTTTATTGCCCCTGACGCTACAGACAGCGGAAACACAAGCACATCGAATAACTTGCACGGAGATCAAGAACAATAAAAAAATACTGGCATACTGTTTGGCAGACGTAGGTGAGCATTTTGAAAACCGTCACACGAAGACAAGATAGCCAGGCAACTTACGTTTTTAGAGCACCTCAAGAAGTCGTTCAGCCATTGCTGCGGGCGAGCGTACAGTCGCCACACCAGCCGCTTCCAGGGCCAGGTACTTTTCTTCGGCTGTACCCTGGCCAGCGGCAATAATGGCCCCGGCATGGCCCATTCGTTTTCCGGCCGGTGCTGTGACACCGGCAATATAAGCGACCACGGGCTTGCTGACATGGGTACGGATAAAATCAGCAGCTTCTTCTTCGGCAGTGCCACCGATCTCACCGACCATAACAATGGCCTCAGTCTGGTCATCAGCCTCAAACCAGCCTAAACAATCGATGAAATTTGTCCCCGGCAGTGGATCTCCACCGATGCCGACACAGGTACTCTGCCCAAGTCCGGCATCGCTGGTTTGCTTGACCGCTTCGTAGGTCAGCGTCCCCGAACGAGAAACAATACCAATACGGCCAGGGCGATGGATAGCGGCAGGCATAATGCCAATTTTGCACTCACCCGGGGTAATCACACCGGGGCAATTTGGTCCGATCAAGGTAACCCCGGCATCATGGACAACCTCATTTACCAGCAACATATCCAATGTCGGAATACCTTCAGTGATGCAAACAATCAGCCTTAGACCGGCTGCAACGGCTTCAAGAATAGCATCTTTACAAAAGGCTGCCGGAACATAAATCATCGTCGCATCGGCAGCCGTTTCCGCAACGGCATCACGTACCGTATCAAAAACGGGTCTGTCGAGATGCCGTTGACCGCCTTTACCTGGCGTCACGCCACCGACCAGCTGACTGCCATAAGCAATCGCCTGTTCGGAATGAAAAGTGCCCTGTTTACCGGTGAACCCCTGACAAATCACCCGCGTCGACTTGTTGACAAGAATACTCATGTCACCCCCCCGACAGCAGCAACAATCGCTTTTGCCGCTTGCGAGAGACCTGCTACGGCCTGAATTTGCAGGCCGCTGGGTTCAAGTAACTGGCGGCCACGCTCAGCATTCGTGCCTTCGAGGCGGACAACAACAGGGAGCGTTACACCCACTTCCTCTACAGCGGCAATAATGCCTTCGGCGATCAAATCACAGCGCACAATACCCCCAAAAATGTTGACCAGAATGCCGCGCACCTGATCATCGGAGAGAATAATCTTGAAGGCTTCAGCCACCCGTTCTTTGGTCGCCGTCCCGCCAACATCGAGAAAATTCGCCGGTTCACCGCCAACAAGCTTGATCAAATCCATCGTCGCCATGGCCAGTCCGGCACCATTGACCATGCAACCGATATTGCCATCAAGGGCGATATAATTCAGCTGCCACTGATTGGCTTCAACCTCACGCGGATCTTCCTGGCGCAGATCGCGCAGGGCAAGCAAATCGGAATGGCGGTAAAGTGCGTTATCATCAATATTCACCTTCGCATCGAGACAAAGCAGTTCACCACTCTCGCTGACAGCGAGTGGGTTAATCTCAACCAGGGCCAAATCCTCGGCTATGAATAATTGCCCCAGGCCCAACAACAATTGACTGAAAACGGATACCTGCTTACCCGACAGGCCGAGAGAAAAAGCCAGTTCTCGGCATTGGTAGGGCTGTAAACCAACACGCGGGTCAACAATGGTTTTAAGGATTTTTTCGGGTGTTTGAGCGGCTACCTTCTCGATCTCCACTCCCCCTTCCGTCGATGCCATAACAACCACGCGCGAACGCGAACGATCGATGACGACACCAAGGTATAATTCACGCGCAATCGCCAGGGGAGGCTCAATCAGCACTTCATTCACCGGCTTACCTGCCGGACCGCTTTGGTAGGTCACCAAGGGCTGTGCCAGTAATTGCTTGACATAAGCAATGGCTGCCGCCTGATCATCAACAAGCCGAACACCACCCGCCTTACCACGGCCTCCTGTATGCGCCTGTGCCTTGATAATCCAGCGATCGCCAGCCACTTCTGCCAGCGCCGCCGGTACTTGCTCGGCCGTTTGAACGACAGCCCGGGCGGGCACGGGCAAACCATAACGGGCAAATAATGCCTTTCCCTGATACTCATGAAGATTCATTGCTGCCCCTTTCTCTTGTTATCTGCTGGCAGGGAATATCATCATAAATTACCGTTACTATAAACCGCCTAGAAGGTTTTTTCATGGTCGCCTTGAGCGTCCTTTATGAATCGCCAGGCCATTCACATCCATGGCCGCTTCGTGAAGAACCTCGGAGAGACTGGGATGCGCAAAAACCGTCATCGCCAAATCTTCACTGCTGCCCTGAAATTGCATCGCAATAACCGCTTCGGCAATCAATTCAGAGCAATGATTGCCGATCATATGAACACCGAGTATGCGATCTGTATGGACATCGGCAAGTATTTTGACCAGTCCACGGGTATCACCCATAGCCATTGCCCGGCCACTGGCAGCATAGGGAAAACTGCCTACACGGAAGTCTGTCCCGGCAGCTTTAAGCTGCGCCTCATTCTTGCCTACCCAAGCAATTTCGGGTTGGGTATAAAGGACGCTGGGGATGGTCTCGTAATCGACCCAGGCTTGCTTGCCAGCAATCACCTCGGCGACCATGATGCCCTCTTCCGAACCCTTGTGTGCCAACATGGGCCCGCGGACAAGATCGCCTATGGCATAGACCCCGGGTTGATTGGTGCGACAATGGTCATCGACGATAACCTGTCCCCGACGCCCCATCGCCAACGGGCAGTCACTGGCAAAAAGATGATCACTATTAGCTTCTCGGCCAACGGCAACGATCAAACGATCAAAGCGTTCCTGGTGTGTGCCATCCGCGTCCTGATAGTCAACAATCACGCCATCATCACGGGTCGTCGACGTTACCCGTGCGCCAAGGCGAATATCCAGCCCCTGTTCCGTAAAAAAACGCAGCCCGTCATTCGCAATCTGGCTATCCGCCATGGCAAGAAACTCATCCTGCGCCTCGAGCAACACCACATCGGAGCCGAGACGCCGCCAGACACTACCTAGCTCAAGGCCAATCACGCCAGCACCGATGATGCCCAGTCTCTGCGGCACCTCGGAAAATGATAGGGCGGCTGCTGAGTCGACAATCTGCTCACCATCGAGGGGCGCCACGGCAAGATCGACAGGCCGTGATCCTGTTGCCAGGATAACGTTTTCGCTGTCAATAAAATAATGCTCGGCACCGTCTACAGGCATCACTTCTACTCGCCGACCGCTATGCAGGCAGGCACGAGCACTGATCATCTTGACGTCATTCGACTTCAGCAAGCTGGTGACGCCTTGATTGAGTCCACGAACAATACGCCGCTTGCGCGCCAACATTGCTGACAAATCCAGTGTCACCTTGCCGGAAAGCCCATGATCAGAAAACTCCTCGCGACTACGTTCAAGTAATTCAGAGGATTCAAGCAGTGCTTTCGACGGAATACAGCCGACATTCAGGCAAGTGCCGCCGGGAGCCGGCTGTCCTTTTTCATCCAGCCAGTCATCAATACACGCTGTTTTCAGGCCCAATTGAGCCGAGCGTATCGCGGCAACATAACCCGCCGGTCCGGCACCGATGACTACAACATCAAACTGATCTGCCATCATTCCCTCTCATGATTTCGGGGCACTTTACAATGCCTTCCAGTCATCTGCGTCAATGAATCCTCACCGGCTGCTGAAGACACTTGCCGACGTCTCAGATTTCAAGCAACATCCGCGCCGGGTCTTCCAACAGCTGCTTGATGTGAACCAGGAACTGCACTGCTCCACGTCCGTCGATAAGACGGTGATCATAGGACAGGGCGACATACATCATCGGCCGAACAACAATTTCATCAGCAATCACTACGGCACGCTTTTCAATCTTGTGCATGCCGAGAATGGCACTCTGAGGGGGATTAATAATCGGTGTTGACAGCAGAGAACCGAAAACGCCACCATTGGTGATCGTGAAGGTGCCGCCAGTCATCTCTTCAATATCCAGTCGCCCTTCATTGGCTCGACTGGCAAAATCCGTGATTTGCTGCTCTGTCACCGCCATTGTCATTTGGTCAGTATCACGCAGCACGGGCACAACGAGCCCACGCGCCGATGCCACGGCAATACCGATATCGTAATAGCCATGGTAAACAATTTCGTCGCCATCAATAGAGGCATTGATATCGGGAAAGTGTTTCAAGGCATCGGTAACTGCTTTGACAAAAAAAGACATGAAGCCCAGACGCGCCGCATGACGTTGCTCGAATTGTTTGCGGTAACGCTGTCGTAAATCAATGACCGCCTGCATGTCGATTTCATTAAACGTCGTCAGGATGGCGGCACTTTGCTGAGCATCCAGCAGACGGTCGGCAATCACTGCCCGCAAGCGGCTCATGGGCTCGCGTTTTTCCGGCCGGTTGCCCCCCGGAAAAGCATAGACAGGTGAGCTGACAGGCCCCTCTTTTTGTCCTTCATTAACCATCACGGCCGGCGGCTGCTGGTCAAGAAAACGGATAACATCGTCCTTGAGGATACGCCCCCCTTGTCCGCTGCCAACAATATCAGCAACATCCAGCTGCTGTTCGGCAATCAAGCGACGTGCTGAAGGTGTTACCAGGCGCGCTTCATCAGTGGCTGCGGCTTCTGTCACTGCCGCAACCGTACTGTCTTTTGTAGCAATAGCAGGCTTTACCATCGCAGCCACGGTTTTCTTTACCTCACCCGCTTGCAAGGCTGCCAGCGGCTGCCCCGACTTAACGATGCTGCCTTCGTCGGCAAATATCTGCACTAACTTTCCAGCACTCGGAGCAGGTACTTCAAAAACGACCTTATCGGTTTCAATGTCGGCGACAATCTCATCACGGCCCACGTCATCACCCGGCCGTTTATGCCAGCAAACGACTTTCCCGTCTTTAACCGACTCGGGAAAACTCGGCACCTTGATTTCAATCGTCATCTGCCTTCCTCCATGCTGTGGCCGCTGCTGGCCTCTTCTGAGATCTGGATACCGCGAGCGAATTAATCATTGTTAACAAAAAATCGTCGGGCCACTAGAAACAATCGCCCGCATGACAACGCATTTGTCGTCAAACTCCCGGATTCAAAACAGTCAATCGTCACTATCATCAGAAGTCGATAAAGTAGCGCTTCCCAGCGCTTCATCAAGCAATTGGCATAATTGGCGAATATGCAACAGTGGATAACCGACAGCGGGAGCGGCAGAGGCCGGTCGCCCGGCATAAATTAGTTGATCATCTTCTCGCAACAAAGAACGAATATGATGCTGACTGGAATACCAGGCACCCTGATTCATCGGTTCTTCCTGGCACCAGACAATTTCATGCGCCGTACCATATTGTTCAAGGATACGGGCCAGATCGGCTGTTGGAAAGGGGTAGACCTGTTCAATACGAATAATAGCAACATCCTTACGCGCATCATTTTGACGTTTCTCGATCAAATCAAAATAGACCTTGCCGGCACAGAGTACGAGGCGACGAACCTTGCTAACGTCAATGGCCTCAACTTCTGGTATCAGGACACGAAAGCCGCCATGAGTCATTTCATCGAGACTGCTAACCGAAAGCTTGTGGCGGAGCAAACTTTTCGGCGTCAGTACGATCAGCGGCTTACGGCAATCGATATGCATCTGCCGCCGTAACATATGAAACATCTGCGCCGGTGTCGTGGGAATACAAATCTGCATATTGTGCTCGGCACAAAGTTGCAGATAGCGTTCCAGTCGCGCCGAAGAATGTTCCGGCCCCTGCCCCTCATAGCCGTGCGGCAGAAAAACAACAAGGCCACAGAGACGATTCCACTTTTGCTCACCGGCACTGATAAACTGATCGATGACTACCTGGGCATTATTGGCGAAGTCACCAAATTGTGATTCCCAAATGACCAGTGTCGCCGGGTCTGTCGTCGCATACCCGTACTCAAAGGCCAATACAGCTTCCTCGGAGAGCAGGGAATTTGTCACCAGAAAATCCGGCTGGCGAGCGGAAAGATTGCGTAATGGCACATAGACTTCACCATCCTGCATATTATAAACCGTAGAATGGCGATGAAAAAACGCCCCTCGACCACTATCCTGTCCCGATAAACGAACAGGATAACCTTCATCGAGTAAACTGGCGTACGCAAGGTTTTCGGCAAAACCCCAGTCGACCGCCATCCCTCCCGCAGCCATCCGCCGACGATCTTCATAGATCTTGTTGACACTGCGATGTAATTCAAAACCATCCGGCAACGCCAGCAAACGCTCACTGAGCTGCCGCAATTGATCCAGAGAAATCCCTGTCTTGACCAGATCGGAGGGTATTTCACCGTGATATGAACGCCATTTCCAGCCACCGGTATCCCATGCCGGTGTTGCACTGACCAAATGAGGGGCAACACATTCGCCCCGGTCGAGAGACTGCCGGTATGACTCTTCCCAAGTTGTTGCCCAATCGCTGTCCACCAGCCCGGCTTGCTGCAAACGAACAGCATAACCTTCACGCACAGTCGGCAAAGAGCGTATACGCTTATACATCATTGGCTGGGTAACCGAAGGTTCATCGGCTTCGCTGTGTCCGTGGCGGCGATAGCAGACCAGATCAATGACAACATCCTTGCGATAGCGCATACGATAGTCGAGCGCCAACATGGTCACGTATGCGACAGCCTCGGGGTCATCACCATTAACATGAAATACGGGCGCATTCACGATCTTGGCCAAATCACTGCAATAAACCGATGACCGGGCATCACGTTCATTGCTGGTCGTAAAGCCGATTTGATTATCGACAATAATATGTACTGTACCCTTCGTCGAATAACCACGGGATTTGGACATATTGATGGTCTCCATGACCACGCCCTGCCCGGAAAAGGAGGCATCGCCATGAATCAGTACGGGAACAACCTGGGCACCGTCACCATCCTGGCGGCGTGCTTGCCGTGCCCTGACAGAGCCCTCGACAACCGGCGAAACAATTTCAAGATGTGATGGATTAAACGCCAGTGCCAAATGGACAATGCCATTCGGCGTTTCGATATTCGATGAAAAGCCCTGATGATATTTAACATCACCCGAGCCCTGCGGGCCATCAACCTTGCCCTCAAACTCGAGAAAGAGCTCGGCTGGCGATTTACCCATAATATTGACAAGGACATTGAGACGGCCGCGATGAGCCATACCGATAGCCACTTCGCGAACACCCTGTTCAGTGCCGTGACTGATCAAACCATCAAGAATCAGAATCAGTGACTCGGCACCTTCGAGAGAAAAACGTTTTTGGCCAACATAGCGGCTATGAAGATAACGTTCGAGGGTTTCCGTGGCAATCAGACGCCGCAACAGTTCGCGACGGTAATCATCACCGGGCTGCCAGCAGGGGTAGCCCACTTCGAGACGCTGCTGTAGCCAGCGCTTTTCCTCTCGATCAGGAATAAACATGTATTCCGAACCAATAGAACCGCAGTAAATATGCTGCAGGGCCTCTATCAACTGACGAATCGGAACATTTTTCAGGCCTGCAATCCCTTGCGTTTCACAGGCGCGCTCAAGATCATCGTCCTGTAAGCCAAAATATGCGGAGCGTAATTCAGGAATGTCCGCCGACTGCCGTAACATCAACGGATCGATGGCCGCATTTAAATGCCCCAGCTCGCGGTAAGCAGCGATCAGCTGGCGAACAGCAATTTCACGCCGCAGATGGCTGGCATCTGCAGGCAGCTTTTCTATGGGTGGCAGTGGTTCATGTCGGGGCCGGGGTCTTTGACGACGATCCTGTTTTGGCGGATCCTGTTCAGATTGTCCTTGCAACAGGGTCTCGAAATACTGCTGCCATTGTCGGTCCAGCAGTTCGGGATCACGGCAAAAATCAGCGTAGAGACGTTCGAGATAGGCAAGATTACCCTCTGCCAGGGGTGACTTCATTAGCAAGTCCAGCAAGTCTTCAGGGTGGTTTTTACTCATGACTCCTTAGCCAATGGTCTTACCATCTATGATCGTCTCTTAGCTGGCCGTTTCATAACGACCGGCAGCACCCTGAATCAAGCAGTCATTGCCAAACGCTCACGAATCTGTTCGGCATGAGGCGTATCGCCCTTCGCATCACAGATTTCCGCCAAAAGAGCCAATGCCCGACGGTTATCCGGCATCCGCTGCAGAATTTGACGGCAGTCATCTTCCGCCTCTGCCAGGCGGCCAGCACTCAAGTATGCACGACTGAGGCCTAAATGCGCATAGAGATCAAAGCCACATTCAAGACTTTGATTATAATAATCAAGAGCCTCGTCAAAACGACCCAACGATAAGCAGGCATCACCCACGCGAGTATAGAGATTCTGGTTCTCTGGTTCCTGTTCAAGAACAGTCAGCCAAACTTCAATCGCTTTTTCAAGCTGTTGCAAGCCGCGAAAACAATTGCCCAAGCCATATAAGGCGAATGGATTTTGCTCATCGATGGCCAGCGTCCGCCGGTAAAATCCCATCGCCACATCAAAACGCTTCTGACGCTGATGCATATTACCCATCATTGTCAATACAGCGATATTACTATCATGCAATTTGAGATATTTCTCAAAACTGGCAATAGCCGTCTTGTCATCGCCCGTTTTGTAACAGAGGTTACCGATACCAAGCAGGGCATAGAGATCATTACCACCACGTTCAAGGGCCTTTAGATAAAGCGCATAGGCTTCACGAAAAGCACCCTTCTTGCGATAAGAATCCGCCAAACGAACCATGACCATCGTATCTCCTGGCTTACACTGTAAGTAGCGTTTCCAGAAAATAATGGCTTTGTCCGGCTTTTGCAGACCACGATAAGCATTACCCATACCCCGTAATGCAAAAACATTTTCCTGGTCGATTTCGAGCAACTGCTCGTAATAATCGATTGCATCACGAAAGCGCTTCAATTTCCGACAGACATCGCCTAATCCGACAAGGACGTAGGCATTTCCGCTCGACAGCTCGTAAGCCTCGAGAAAGGCCGCCTCTGCGTCACGGTAGCGTCGCTTATTGAGCAGGGCATAACCCTTGCGTGAGAGCCTGACGACTGCCCTGGCATCACCGCTCATCTTTTCTATCTCCCGAATAGTGGGTCTTCAATATCAGTAACGAGTCTGGACAGATAATCTTTAGCGATTAGCCATTGCTAGCGCAAAAAATAATCAATCCGTTGTTATTATTCTGTAGAAACTAGATACGCAGCCTGACATCCGTGACTAGCGTTGATAACGCATCAAACTGAAGGCAATCAATCAGCCCTCCTTCTGACAACTGACCAGGCCATAAAGGGCCTGCGTTTATCGTTCCGGGCTATCAGCCCGCCTTAATAATCAGGTTGCTCATGTTCTGCCGGCCACTACGCGCCAGATAACCATCATACAAGATGCGAGTCATTATGAAAATGCTCCAATTCATTGTATGCATTCAGCTTCAGAGAGCGATAAAAAAAACAGCTTTTGAAAAACACAAAAGCCATCCATTAACAACCATCCCTTGGAACTTTGATACTTGTCAGCCCGATATGTTCCCATAAAGATAGAAACACTTCCTTAAACTAGGCTTTTTACCCATAAAGTCACGAATGCCAGACAATAGTCACGTTCATCGGACAAACTGACATGACTCTGCGAAATCCCAAAACGCCTCACAAGGCGCTCGGTCTTATCCAGATAATAGAGCATAGGACGCCCCATGCTGTCATGACTGAGACCAATTTCACACATCGACACACCTTGACGAAAGCCAGTACCGAGAGCCTTTGCAGCCGCCTCTTTGACTGCAAACCGCTTTGCCAGCATACGCGCCTGCAAGCGCTTATCCTTGCGCAAACCCAGCTCATGCCATTCCTGCTCGGTCAGAATCCGACGACAAAAACGCTCACCGAAACGATTGAGGCAAGCTTCAATACGAGGAATATGAACAATGTCGGTACCGATACCGTGAATCACCCTGCCGATGCCTCACGCATCAAACGGAGCATTTCCCGAACGGCACAGCCAAGCCCGGAAAAGAGAGCCCTGGCAATAATCGCATGGCCGATATTGAGTTCACTGATACCTGGAATAGCGGCGATCGCAGCAACATTTTGGTAATTGAGGCCATGGCCGGCATTCACCTGTAAACCCAATTGCAGACCATGATCGACAGCATCCCTGATACGCATCAAAGCTTGTTGCCGCTCTGCGCGTCTACGCATATCGGCAAAGTGACCGCTATGTATCTCAATCACCCGGCAGCCCGTCTCGGCAGCTGCCGCAACCTGCTTCGGATCGGGGTCAATAAACAGGGAAACCTGACAGCCGGCAGCCTGTAATTGCTGGCAGGCATCACCAATGCGCGATAATTGACCGACCACATTCAAGCCACCCTCTGTCGTCAATTCCTGACGGCGCTCTGGCACCAGACAGCAATCTGCCGGCTTTATTTCACATGCCAGGGCAAGCATCTCGTCGGTTACCGCCATCTCCAGATTCATGCGTGTCTGCAAAACCTCGTTAAGCAGGCGCACATCGCGTTCCTGTATATGCCGGCGATCTTCCCGCAGGTGAACCGTGATCGCATCGGCACCGGCCTGTTCAGCTACCCGGGCAGCCTCCACTGGCTCCGGATAGCGTGTCCCACGCGCCTGCCTGAGGGTGGCAACATGATCGATGTTAACACCCAACTGGATCATATTTTTCATTCTCACTCATCCATCCTTATACATTCAAAAAAATGATCAATCGTCTATCTGCACATGAGCAGCAAGCTCTGCCCTGCGAGAAAAAAGACACCAGCTGCGCAGTGGCTTGCCGTCAAGACAGGCAAGAATAATACGACGCATAAGGTTACGGGCAATACGCGCCGATTGCTCATCACGCAAATCATCTGCTGCCAGCTGTAACAACACCTGACCAGGTACAACCAGGCTACTGCTGTGCGGCTTGTCAGCCAGCAGCGGCCCTTGCAAGGGCAGATAAATATATTCCGCCTCGGCAACAATCGCCAGCCCATTCTCGATATCCTGCGTCAGAAGCGGTCGATAACCAATAAGCGTGAGTAATTGCAATTCAAAACGTCGCAGGCAACGGTGCAGGGCCAGCCGACCTGTCATCATTGCCTGTGGCAACTCTGCCAGCGTCTCGACATAGAGATCAAAAACATCTGGACAGGGGTCATGACGATGCAACAAACGCATCAATAATTCATTGATATAAAGACCGCTAAACAAGCTGTCCCCCGTCAGTAGCTGGGGTGTCGTAGCGGCATCAGCACTGCGCAAGCTGCCCAGCTCCCCACGCCCCTGCCAGACTATCTGCAGACGGCAAAAGTGTTGGTTAACAACATACTGAGCTGAACGGGGTTGGCGTGCGGCCCGACAAACCAAGCCGACACGGCCATGTTCACGGGTGAGCAAATCAGCAATCAGGCTACTGTCCCGATAGGGTCTACGATGCAATAAATAGGCTTCATCCTGGCTGCGCAGACGATGCCCGAAAGAATGCTTATTCGTCATAACCGAGCGAACGCAAGGCACGCTCATCGTCAGACCAACCCTCCTTGACCTTGACCCACAAACGGAGGAACACCTTGCGTTCAAAGATCTTCTCCATAGCCTCTCTTGCCTGACTGCCGACACGCTTTAACTGCTGTCCCTGGCGTCCGATGACAATAGATTTTTGCGCCGCACGTTCAACCCAGATCAAAGCCGAAATATCGAGCAGCTTTTCTTCTTCTTTAAAATGCTCAATTTCCACTGTCAAGGCATAGGGTAATTCCTGATCAAGCTGACGCATCAGACGCTCACGAACAATTTCAGCAGCCAGAAAACGCTCACTGCGATCCGTCACCTGATCTTCTGAAAACAACGCCGGTGCGGCAGGTAACAGTTCCGTAACCACCTTCTCAAGTAATTCGACCTGCGCCCCCTTACGCGCCGACAGTGGAATCACCTGGTGAAAGGGATAACGGTCTGCAAGACTGGCAATAACCGGCAGCAATTGCTCTTTGTCATTGACACGATCAACCTTGTTGATGGCCAGGATAACGGGTACATCGACACGCTCAAGATGCTCCAGAATCAATGCTTCTTCATCGCCCCACTTACGATAATCAACCAACATGACGATGACATCAACGCCCATAAAGGCATTGCTGGCTGTCCGGTTCATCATGCGGTTAATGGCCCGCCCTGCCGTCGGGTGAATACCTGGTGTATCGACATAGACGACCTGGCTGTCAGCTTCGCTACGGATACCCAGAATCGAATGGCGTGTCGTTTGTGGTTTGTGCGAAGTAATACTGACCTTCTGCCCCAAAATTCGATTAAGCAGTGTTGATTTACCCGCATTTGGTCGTCCAATAAGGGCAACATAGCCGCAGTGTTGAAGCATAAAACCAGGTTCCATCGTCATCTTTTCTTTCCAGGGTTGTTGTCTTCCGTAATGACGGCAAGGACTTGCTCGGCGGCTGCCTGCTCTGCTTGACGACGACTGCCACCATCGCCAAAAACGGCTTCCGTCAGCAAGCCATCAAGACAACAGGAAACACGGAAACGGCTGCCACCAGGGAGCTTGCTCTCATCCAGCAACTGATAGATGGGCAAAGGCAAGGCACGCGCCTGTAACCACTCCTGCAAACGGGTTTTGGGGTCTTTCAGGGCTTGCTCAATGGTCAGTGTTTTTAGACGGCGAGAAAAAATTGACAAGACATAATCACGCGTCGCCTGGCCATCAGAATCGATATGAATGGCCGCAATAATTGCCTCCATGGCTCCGGCCAGAATGGAATCACGATTGGCACCGCCACTGCGCAATTCACCACTGCCCAGAACCAGGGCCTCGCAAAGCTTTAACTCGCGGGCAATCTCGGCCAATGTCTGCCCCTTAACAAGACGAGCACGCAAGCGGCTCAGAGCACCCTCGCCAGCTTCAGGAAAACGCTGATAGAGATGTTCGGCAATGATACAACCGAGCAAGGCATCGCCGAAAAACTCAAGCCGTTCATTATTCAAACGGCCAATACTACGATGCGTCAATGCCAAACCGAACAGTGCCTGGTCATGAAAGCGATAATCAAGCCGGCGAGTCAGGCGTTGTGCCGCTACCGTCTGACCACTGGAAAGTGTTCGTTTAGAGCTCTGCACGTTCATTAAAATGAACTATCAAATCGATATTTGCCAACAGAGGCTTACGCACCTCGTATTCAATAACAATGGCTTTTTTCTTGCCATTCTTTTCGATATGAATATTTTCACGTTTGACGCTGTCAATATCATTAACATCAAATTGTCGAATCAGGCGATCCCGAATGGTCTTTGTGCTTGCCTTCTTCACACCGTCTTCATCGGCGACTATTTTAAGCGAGGAGACAACGCTGAAGTATTCAACATAAACGGGAATCAGACGCATACCAATTGAGGCAATAAATACAATCATGACTAACACTGCCAGAAATGATGTCATTGTCATTCCTGACATATTTCGTGAACCATTGTGCATCGTAGTTACCTCCGATTGACAATAATGATCACTGGATACGCATGCCGATTCGGTTCCAATGGACGCTTGAGATCGATGAATCCCAGTTCATCCAGATCATAAAGGCTTTGCCGACAAGATTCTCTTCCGGCACGGTACCCCAGAAGCGACTGTCATTGCTATTATCCCGGTTATCACCCATGACAAAATAACGGCCGGCCGGCACGATAAATTCACCTTCCGAAAAACGCCGACTTGTCTGCACCAATATCCGGTGATCAATGTCACCCAGATGTTCTGTCCGCAGACTCGCCCCGCTAACGCGGATGCCTTCGCCCATACCGGTATAAATTCCTTCTGATTTTTGTTCCGCTGGCTGACCATTAATGTAGACCGTCTTATTTTGATAGCGAATCGTATCACCTGGCAAACCAACAATACGTTTAATATAATCCACAGAGGGATCTTCCGGGAAGCGGAAAACAACCACATCGCCCCGTGCTGGCTCATCAATGTCGATAACCTTTAGACCAAATAAAGGCAGCCTGATTCCATAAGAAAACTTGTTCACAAGAATAAAATCACCGACCTGTAAGGTTGGCAACATTGAACCCGATGGAATCCGAAAAGGTTCCGCCAGAAATGAACGCAGTACCAGGACAATCAATATAATAGGAAAAAATGAGACCGCATATTCGACAACAACGGGTTGAGATATCTCTTCGCCCTCACCAACTGCGGCACGACGTTTGGGAGCAAAAACCCAGACATCACCCGCCCAAATGATGGCGCTTGCCACCAAGGCAATCAACATCATCGCCTGAAAATCAAAGTTCATTATTTCTTACCTGTATGCAGTACCGCAAGAAAGGCATCCTGCGGGATTTCAACCGAACCCAATTGTTTCATGCGTCGCTTACCCGCTTTCTGTTTTTCCAGCAATTTACGTTTTCGTGAAACATCGCCGCCATAACACTTGGCTGTTACATTTTTACGCAGTGCCTTCACTGTTTCGCGTGAAATAATTTTCGACCCGATAGATGCCTGAATGGCCACATCAAACATTTGTCGTGGAATCAGCTCACGCATTTTTTCAACCAACTCACGCCCTCGCTGAACTGCCCGTTCACGATGGACAATATATGATAAGGCATCAACCCGCTCGCCATTGATCAATAAATCAAGACGCACAAGGTTAGCGGCTTGAAAACAGTCGAGATTATAGTCAAGCGAGGCATAACCACGACTGACTGATTTCAGACGATCATAGAAATCGACGACCATCTCACTCATTGGCAACATAAAACTCACCGCTACCTGTTGGCCATGATAGATCATCTTTTTTTGAACACCGCGCTTTTCAATGCATAGTGTAATCACTGCCCCCAAAAATTCCTGCGGGACAAGGATGTCGGCTTCAATGATCGGCTCGCGAATTTCAGCAATCGTTCCAACATCCGGCAAGCGCGAAGGGTTATCAATCAAAACCACATCACCGGATGTCAAGATAACCTCATAGACCACTGTCGGCGCAGTCGTAATCAGATTCAGATCATATTCCCGTTCAAGCCTTTCCTGGATAATTTCCATATGCAGCATACCCAGAAAACCGCAACGAAAACCAAACCCCAGCGCCTGCGAAGTTTCAGGCTCGTAAAATAAGGCAGCATCATTCAACCGCAATTTTGACAGTGCCTCACGGAGGGCTTCATAGTCCTCTGCGCTGACGGGGAAAAGACCGGCAAAGACCTGCGGTTTAATCGCTTTGAAACCAGGCAATGCCTGTTCGACAGGATGATTGCTTAACGTCAATGTATCGCCCACCGGAGCCCCTTCAATCTCCTTGATCCCGGCAATAACAAAACCAACCTCACCGGCATGAAGGACGGAACGTGATAACGGTTTGGGCGTAAAAACACCGACCTTATTGACAGGATAGCTACGCCCGGTGGACATTATTGTAATCTTGTCGCCAACAGGTAAACGACCATTAACGACACGTACCAGCGACACTACTCCGAGATAATTATCGAACCATGAGTCAATTATCAATGCTTGCAAGGGGCCCTCTGAGCTGCCTTTTGGTGCCGGAATACGGTCGATCAGCGACGCCAGCAAGGCATCGACACCGAGGCCAGTCTTGGCACTCACCTCAAGCGCATCGGTGGCATCGACACCAATAATATCTTCAATCTCCTGACAGACGCGATCCGGGTCTGCAGTCGGCAGATCAATTTTATTGAGAACAGGAATCACTTCCAGGCCTTGTTCTATCGCCGTATAGCAATTGGCAACCGTTTGTGCCTCGACACCCTGCGAGGCATCCACTACCAATAACGCCCCTTCACAGGCAGCAAGAGAGCGCGACACCTCATAGGAGAAATCAACATGGCCGGGAGTATCAATGAAATTAAGCTGGAATACCTGACCATCACTGGCCGTATAGTCGAGTGTTACGCACTGGGCCTTGATCGTAATACCGCGCTCACGCTCAAGATCCATCGAGTCAAGCACCTGAGCCGACATTTCTCGATCACTGAGACCGCCACAAATCTGAATCAAACGGTCAGCAAGAGTGGATTTACCATGATCAATATGGGCAATAATCGAGAAATTACGAATGTTCTGCACGTCACCATCACACAATGAGGGTTAAAACGGGCGACAGACAACAACATCTCATCCCCCGCACCCAAAAAAATCATCAGGGGCCGACGAGCGGCCCCTGCAGTGACGACATTCTACCGGCTAGCGCCGGAGAATCCCAGTTAATCTGAGGCCCCTGTCAACCGTTAGCGCAGCCACTATTGAGACAAACGTAAAGCGAGAAAGCGCGGGCTGCCCCGGCGCTGAATAAGCACGCGCACAGGATGATCAACCTCGAGTTGATCAACCAGCTTCGCTAATTGTGCAATATCGATGATGTCATCATTATTCACTTTCAAAATCACATCACCGGCAAGGATCCCTGCACGTGCAGCGGGCCCATCATCAACCTCGTCAACCATGATTCCCGTTGTCACTGACAACTTGTCCTTCTGCTCGCCATTGAGATTGCTAACTGTCATCTGCAGACGCGATAAAACCCGTTTCCCGGCCTCAACTGAGCCTTGCTGTGCCAATTGATTGTCTGCTGGCAGCTCGTTGAGTGTCACCGTCAGTGTTTTAGCCTTGCCCTGACGAATAATGTCAAGACGTACGCGACTACCAACGCGACTACTGCCCACCAGTGGCGGCAAATCCGATGAACTGCCGATCTCATGGCCCTCGAATGATACGATGACATCACCGACCTCAACGCCGGCCTTCTCCGCCGGACTATCGGGCAAAACACGGGAAACCAACGCGCCGACAGGCTTATCCATAGAAAAAGACTCGGCCAATTCGCGTGTCACATCCTGAATCAGTACTCCCAGCCATCCGCGTGAAACATGCCCTGTCTCCTTGATCTGTTCAACAACATTCATCGCCAAATCAATAGGAATTGAAAATGAAACGCCCATATAGCCACCGGTACGGCTATAGATCTGGGAATTAATTCCGATCACCTCGCCATCAAGATTATAGAGCGGCCCACCTGAATTACCGGGGTTAATGGCGACATCCGTCTGAATAAAAGGTGTGTAGTTCTCATTCGGCAGACTGCGACGAATAGCGCTGACAATCCCCGCCGTCACAGAGTGATCAAAACCAAAGGGCGAACCAATTGCCAGCACCCAGCTGCCAACCTTGACGCTGGCAGACTGTCCAATGCGGGCAACAGGCAAATTATCGGCGTCAATCTTCAATAAGGCCACATCACTGCGATCATCCGACCCAATGACCTTGGCCATAAATTCTCGCCGATCGCTGAGCCGGACGACAACTTCATCGGCATCCTTGACGACATGCGTATTGGTCAGGATATAGCCATCCGTCGAAACAATAAATCCTGACCCGAGTGAACGCTGCTCGCCCTGAATACCGGGAATACGGCCTTGCCCCTTGTCACCAAAGAATTTGCGCAGCAAATCCTCCATTGAGGGGTCCATGCCATGGGGCAGCCGGAAGGCTCCCTTCGACTCTTCTTTGTTATGGGTCGTCGTACTGATATTGACGACAGCCGGTGCACTACGCTCTACCAGCTCGGTAAAATCTGGCAAGGCTACCGTAGCCTGTACAGCCCAAGCAGGAGAAACGAGTAATAACATCACCGCCAGCAGGCATAAATAGCTTCCCCGCCAGCGAATAACAGCAGGCAACAGAAAGGCAAAATTCTTCATCAGTAACTCCTCTGCAGGGAAATTATAAACATGGACAGGACTATTTACCGGGGAGAGTCCAGCTTATCGGAGAAACAGCTGATAAACGTTCGACAATACGTGCATTATAGCGATCATCCTTAGCCAAAATATGAGAAAATCGACGCAAGCACAGACATCCGATAAGCAGTCCGGTAAAACCCAAAAAAATCACCAGGCCTTCACCTTCCGGATCGGCAAATAATGGTTGCAGGATGTCACCGAGCAAGGCGCCGGCAAAAAGACTCAGCAATGGAAACATGTAGGCCATCAAAGAACCGCGCACGAGCACTTCATCAGCAATGGCAACAAGGACACGATCACCAACCACAGCAGCAATTTCGTTATCGACACGAATCCGCATTTTCCTGCCAGTAAAAAAGCGTGCGACAATACCTGTACCGCACCCCTTACTGGCCGTACAACTACCACAAGCGGTTCGCCGCAGGGCCTCAACCCACGCATGATCACCTTCAACAGCGATGACCTCCGCTTCTTCGGTAATCATAATGAGTGTCGTTTATCCTCGCGTCGTGACAACGATGCCCGACAGATGCAACATAGGCACCCAGGTATCAATAACTGGCAAGACTGACATGGCGCAACATATCATTACCCGAACTGCTTTGAGAATAGCGGCTGTAATTAACTAGGTAGTCATAGAAGTCAGCCGCTTCCTGAGGGTAATTGACATTATTTGTAGCTACATTCTGGCCCGCTGAGGCCAGCACAACCCGTGCCGAATGGGCACTCTGTGCGGAAGAAAATGCCGCACTTGCAAGCGGACCTTCCGCTCTTGTGGCCGAAGCCATCTGAGCATTGGCAACAATGGCAGTATTCGCTGCCAGAGATTGCACAGGCATTGAATCAGTCGCTGGTGAAAAGGAGCCCATATTGAAAATAGCCAGTGCCGACAATGATGCGGCAAGAGCAAAACCAACAGCTGGCACCGTCCGCCGAGGCAGTGTTGCTACCTTTGCTTGCCGGATGGCTGTCTGCTGCGGGGATGCCTCATCCATCTGCGGTAACAGATAACTCGGCTCGGAGGCAATCGCTTTCGCTACAGACGCCGCAACATCAAAGTTCATTGTCTCGGGCAGTGACCGTCGCATAGCGTCACCAATTATATGGTAATCCTGCCAGTGCTGCTGTAACTGGCCAGCTTTCGACAACTGGTCAAGAACTTGATCAAAGTCTGCCTTCTCGACCTCACCATCGGCCAGCATCGAAACCTTTTCAGCATTTACTTCATTCATCATCTTACACTCCGTTTAGCGGCTCCTGGATCAGAGCTAGCAATGCTCAAGACTCAAGCATGGGCCGCAGACGTTTCTGTATCGCTTCACGGGCGCGGAAGATTCGTGACCTTACCGTTCCCACAGGACAATCCATCCTTAGGCTGATCTCTTCGTAACTCAAACCTTCAAGTTCACGCATCATAATTGCTTCCCGCAACTCCGCAGGCAAACGGTCAATGGCATCGACAACCGTTTTCTCAATCTCGTCCCTCTGGTAGAGACGTTCCGGCGTTGCTGTTTCCTTCAACTCACCGGCTGTTTCAATATGTTCAGCATCGTTAATCTCAATATCAACACCGGGTGGCCGACGCCCCTGAGCGATAAGATGATTCTTCGCCGCATTGACGCCAATCCGGTAGAGCCAGGTATAAAAGGCACTCTCACCGCGAAAAGACGGCAATGCCCGGTAGGCTTTGATAAACGCTTCCTGCGTCACGTCAAAGACTTCCTCTGAATCATGCACATAGCGTGATATCAGTTTCGCCAGTCGATGTTGGTATTTCTGTACAAGGATGTCAAAAGCCTTCTTATCACCCTGTTGTACACGTTCGACTAACTGCTGGTCTGTACTGCTCTCGCCCATTCAGGCCTGTGCTCCCCTGCGTGGGCAATCGCTCTATACATGGAGATAGACAGAGCTTGCCGCGATAAGTTCCCGCTGATCGCCAATCTTTTTCCTCCAGCCGAATAAAAAGTATATTTACATCGATTATAGGCCTGCAAGTAGCGGTTGCCCATAGTTTCCTGCGCAGATATTCATATCACTAGCGGTTTTCTATACGCGGCAGCATACCTTTGCTATCCTTTCCCGAGGTGACAATAGACGGAAACAACAGCGCAAAGGATACCAACCCTTGTCCCGACAGAGAGCAATTCAGCAGATCTTAAAAAACGCCGTAGAAGTCATCGCCAACCACAGGGCCTGTCTCTAATGCTTCCTACGTTCGAGCGATTACTGCCCTTGCAATGGCTCCTTCTGAGCACCCTGCTCACTGCCTGTCAAGGCCTCGACCAGGCGATTAAAAAAGGCCAGCAAGCTAGCGAGATTCTAGATACGGAAACGGTACAATCATTGCTCAGCCTGGCCCAAAGTGATCAACCGAAGGAGTCGGCCCGCCTGGCCCTGAGCAAGAAGATTGATGCCTATAGCGATAACCCTGCGCTGCTCGTCGCAGACTTGCAACGGGTCAAGCGTGATTACCAACACATCATGGCTGTCCTTGAAGGCAAGGTACAGCAACGCTGGGGGAAAAAGGAAAGTCGCCTGCCTGACCGTAAAACCTATGTAAAATATACCCAGAACTATGCCAGCCGGGCCGTCGTCGACTTTGACCGCGGACAAATCACCATTGAAACCCTGGCCCTTCAAAACACCAACAAACACCTGAAAAACGCCATTATTACCACCCTGTTAACACCACAAGATCCTCGTGCAGTTGACCTCTTCTCTGCGCGTGAAGTCACTCTCGACAGTGGCCAACCGCCTTATCTCCTTAATCTGGTTGTCGACAAACAAGGGCAAGCCATAAGCACTCCCGCCCAGGCAGAGGCCTTTGCCAACAAGCTCATCAGCACACAACGACAGCAACGGACCATTACCTCACCACAGGGGAAGCAACTAGCTCGGTACGTCGAAATTAAAATGGTCAGCAATTTCAGTCACCAGCAGGCGCTCAAATACCGCCCGATGGTCGAGCGCTACGCACAAAAATATAGCATTAGTAAAAGCCTGATTTATGCCATCATTAAAACCGAAAGCAACTTTAACCCCTTTGCTGTCAGTCATGTTCCGGCCTATGGTTTGATGCAACTCGTACCTAGCAGCGGCGGCCAGGATGCCTACCGTCATGCCCGTGGAAAGCAAGGTATCCCGTCAAAACAGTTCCTCTTTAAGCCAGAAAATAACATTGAGCTGGGCACTGCCTATCTTGATATTCTCGATGACAATTACCTGGCTCGCATCACTAACCCCGTTGCCCGTGAATACTGCGTCATCTCTGCTTATAACACCGGTTCAGGCAATGTCTTCAAGGCCTTCGCCAAAACGCGCAAAGAGGCCCAGAATATCATCAATGGCATGACGCCGAGTCAGGTTTATGCGCAATTAAAGAAACATTTGCCACACCAAGAGACCCGCCGCTACCTGGATACCGTTATCAAGCAACGCAAGCGCTTCATCTCATTGTGACAACCCCAGCCGTGCGCGCACCTCAATATCATGGCCAGGTTCTGGTCATTGGCAGCGGTGCTGCCGGACTAACACTGGCGCTGCGCCTTGCCAACCACCGGCGCATCACCTTGATCGCAAAATCCTCTCTTGATGAAGGCGCAACGCTCTATGCCCAGGGCGGCATCAGTGTTGTCCTTGACGAAACCGATTCCCCACAATCACATATCGAAGACACCATCAATGCCGGTGCTGGCCTCTGCGACCCGGAAGTCGTCAGCCATACAGTCAACCATGCCCGTGAATGTATTCAATGGCTGATTGACCACGGTGTTCCCTTTACGCGTGAAACTACGGCTAAAGGTGCCATCGGCTATCACCTCACCCGTGAAGGCGGACACAGTCATCGACGCATCCTCCATGCAGCCGATGCCACAGGTATGGCGATTGAAAAAACCCTTGAACAAGAAGCGCGCGAACATCCAAATATCGAGATCTTCGAACACCACCTGGTCATTGACCTTATCTGCCAGCAAAAACGCTGTCTCGGGGCTTATATTCTCGACATCAGGAAACAGCAGGTACGCACATTCAGTGCTGACCATACCGTCCTTGCTGCCGGTGGTGCCGGCAAGGTCTACCTGTATACCAGCAACCCGGATGTTGCCAGCGGTGACGGTATTGCCATGGCCTGGCGAGCGGGCTGCCGGGTTGCCAACCTCGAATTCATTCAATTTCATCCAACCTGCCTCTACCACCCACAGGCGAAATCCTTCCTCATCACCGAAGCCATTCGTGGCGAAGGGGGGCGCTTACTGTTACCCGATGGCAATCGTTTCATGCACCGTTTTGACCCACGTGCGGAACTGGCACCCCGTGACATCGTCGCGCGGGCAATCGACCATGAAATGAAGCGGCTAGGTGCCGACTGTGTCTACCTCGACATCAGTCACCGGCCGGCAGCATTCATCAGCGAACACTTTCCAACAATCTATCGCCGCTGCCTCGAATTTGGTATCGATATTACCCGGGAAGCTGTGCCTGTCGTGCCTGCTGCACACTACCTCTGTGGTGGCGTCATGACCGACCTGCAGGGACGCACAGACGTCAACAGGCTCTACGCCATTGGCGAAATGGCCTATACAGGACTGCATGGAGCCAATCGCATGGCCAGCAACTCCTTGCTCGAATGTGTTGTTTTTGCTGCCGGTGCCTGCCAGGACATCCTCGACAAGAGCACAGACTCAATGGCAACGCTCACCCTGCCGCAATGGGATGAAAGCCAGGTTACCGATTCTAATGAAGAGGTCTTTGTCTCGCATAACTGGGATGAACTACGACGTTTCATGTGGGATTATGTCGGCATTGTCCGCAGCAACAAACGCCTCCAGCGGGCACAACGACGTTGCCAGATGTTACACCGGGAAATTGATGAATATTACGGGGACTTTCGCATCACCAGTGACTTGATCGAACTACGCAACCTCGTTCTGGTTGCTGAATTGATTATCCAGTCAGCCCTGCAACGACGTGAAAGCCGGGGACTCCATTTCAGTCTCGACTATCCTGAAAGTGATGACAGCAAGCCTCCCCAAGCAACGGTCCTGACACCGCCCTGAGCAAACCCAGCCCTCTCTCGCAGCAAGAAACAGAGCCACATGACAACGACCACTTGCTTTTACGGTTGAGCTATCCTGGCTACACCACCAAAGCTACCAACCCAGAGCGCCCCATCGTCGGCAATATCCATCGAAAAGACATTATCGGCAAACAGGCCATCGGCACGTGTCAAGATCGTGAAACTCTTTTTATCATCATCAAAGCGTACCAAGCCATTACTTGTACCGGCCCAAAGACGATCGTCATCATCAAGATAGAGCATAAAGATATGATTCGCAGGCAAGCCATCGGCTGTCGTCAGGTTCTTCCAGTTCTGGCCATCGAACCGGGCCAGGCCGCCGCCCCAGGTACCACACCAAACGATCCCTTGGCGGTCAACAACCATCGAAATAATGTAATTCGGGTTGTAGGCAACCTTGACATTCTCCATACCCTGCGCCGATTTCTGTTGCGCATGATGGCGGGATGATTTAGCCGGATCATTGGTAAATTGGATGGCATCCTTTACCAGCTCATAGGGAGCACCAAGACCATCACTGTGTTTCCAATGCTTCCATTGGCCATTACGATAGCGCGCCAGGCCTTCCTCGGTAGCAAACCACATATCACCATTCAAACCTTCTTCAATACCATAGACCCAGGGGTTTGGCAGGCCGCCGGCCGTATTCTCAACGGTAAACGTCGTCCATTGATCGGGATCATCGAGCTTACCCGCAGTGACCCGGTTAGCACCGGACCAGGTAGCAATCCAGACATCACCATTGCGAGTCTTGACAACCTCATAGACAAATTGATCAGCCAGTCCCTGGGGAATATTGTAATTTTGCCATTTGTCTGCCGCCGGGTCGTACAATGACAGTCCACCACCATAGGTGCCTACAGCCAAGCGTTGCCCCAGTTTGCTGATATGAAAAATACCGTTCGAGAGCAGGCCAGGAATCTTGTTATTGTAGAGCTTGTGGCTATCATCGCGACTATCGTAGCGGATCACTCCACCTGACGTGCCAATCCAGGTAATGGGGCCATCGCTGACAACACCCTTGACGTTACGATTGCCAACACGAAAATGAGCAAAACGATTATCGCCCTTGGCTACCGCTGGCTTGGCCTCAGGCGTTTCCGTGGCCGGCGTCGCCATCGCAGGCAAAACAGACTGGGGCGCACTGCCACCACTGCGCGCGGCACGAATCACTGGCTGGGTCATCGGTGGATGATTGCTTGGCAATATGGTGCTTTCAGTCACCACACCCGCGTCTTTTTGCGCAGCACTTGTCAGCCTATTACCAGCGCCTGCGCTGTCACCCTGATGGGCACCAAATTGATAGCTGGCAATCAATAAGCCGCCAATAATAAATACCAGCAGAGCCAGCGTAGTATGATTCATTTTCACGATTTGATCTTTCCTGAAGTCAACAATCTATTCTGTTACGGGTGGACCGCTAACCGACGGGCTATCGACACCAATACGAGCCACATTGCCTCGACTGCCGGCCCAGACATCACCATTCGCTGTTACCTGCACGGCATAGACGGGGCCTGCTGGCAAGCCAGAATCCTGATTCACCGTCAGCCAATGATGCCCATCATAACGAGACAAGCCCTGATCGGTAGCAAACCAGAGACGGCCGTCGCTGTCTTCACTGATAGCAAAAACAATATCGCCGGCAAGCCCATCACTGACGGTCAGGTTGTGCCACTGTTGGCCGTCAAAATGGCTGACACCACCTCCCCAGGTGCCAACCCAGACAGAGTTGTCACGAGCAACATGGATGGCAAAAGCATAGCCCGGATTATAGGTTGGCTCGCCCTCGCTGAGAACACTGATGTTATGACGGTCACGTGTCCCCAGGCCGGTATTTTTGCTCGCCGCCAGATGACGGTTATTGGGTGCCCCGAGACCATCATCATGCGTCCATTCTTGCCATTTTTTGCCGTCAAACATTGACACGCCACCTTCCGTGGCGAACCAGACACGATCCTGGTCATCAACGGCAATCCCATAGACCCATTCGTTAACCAGTTCGCCGTAAAACGTCTGCCATCTGTCCGCTCCAGGATCATAGCGATTCGCGCCCGCCCAGGTGCCCATCCAGATAGCTCCATTGGCCTGTTCAGCAAACGCATAGACCCAATAATCGGCCAATCCGTGCAAGGGGAAAAACGTCCGCCATGTTCCCTCCTTAAAACGTGAAACGCCACCACCGTTAGTGCCAAACCATTTATTCCCCTGGCTATCGGCCATGACAGCAAAGACGTATTCATTGGCCAGACCAGAAGCGCGAGTAAATGTCCGCCGCAGATCGCGGCTGGCCAGGTCGACCTCGTGGACACCCAGTGATGTCCCGACCCAAAGGCTGTTGCGCTGAGTATCAACGGCAAGGCTACGAACATAAACATCCTTACCAACCTCAAAGGCCTCAAGAACATGGGGCGTTGCCGCATCTGCAGCCCATAGAGGGCTTATCGGAATAATAACCGACAGCCAGAAAAGAAAGCCTGGCATACGAAGAATCATCTCAGGGTTCTCAAAAAAGCGACGAGGGCATATAACTCATCACGACTAAAACGGCCGGCAAAGGCAGGCATCATCCCCTGCCCCTGCTCAATCGAGGATACCACTTGCTCATCGGCACGCAATAACCGTTCGCCGCGTGAAAAATCAGGCATAGCGGGCATGAGTGGCTGGCCATTAGTACCATGACAGTTCTGGCAGTGACGCATATAGAGACGACTGCCAACAGTCGTATCAGCCGCCATTAGCGGGCTACTCAACAATAACAGCACGAGGCTGATCAGTAGTAGAAATCGACTCATTATTTCTCCCTCCCCACGGACTTCAAGGCCCGCATCGGATCATAATAACAAAGCTCACCAGCCAACTGGCAAAAAGACTTGCTGGGTGCAGACACTGTCACGACGCCGGAAACAGATCGGCAAGGATACTACCATCTCCGTCCCGGGCCAATTGCCGCAAGGCCTCGACGACCGCAGCAGCATCCCATACCTGTTCACCCACCACTCGCCGCAGCAAGACACCCTGGGCGGAAATAATAAAAGTATCCGGGTAAATACGGATACCAAGAAGACGATTGGCAATATCCTGTTGACTGTCAATAAATGACGGCAGATCGAGATCACGCTGACGTAGGTATTCACGCGCCAAAACTGGGTCCTTGTCTACTGATAGCAGAATGACTTCCATGCCCTCATCGGCCAATAGCCCTTGCAAACGTTGTAAACTGGGCAATTCACGACGACAGGCTGAACACCAGGTAGCCCAGACATTAACAATCAATAGCTGGCCACGATAACTGTCCAGACGACGATCGGACTGACTGAGCCCGGTCAGGGTAAGGTTGGGGAACTGACTGCCTTCACGCAACTTATCTGGCGGCGCGGTCTGATCACACGCCGACAACAACAAAAGCAGGCACAACAAACTGCAGCGGAAGGAGTTAAAAAAGTAATCCGTCATTAACATGACGGCAACTGATGCGCGGCCATTATCATTGCCAGGTCAGTTTCAGATACATGGTTACAGGCTTCTGCCGATGACAGCTAATCCCTGACACAAATGCGCACATCAACAAGCAGCATTACGAACAGAGCACGCCTGCTCCTGAGTAACCGTCAACAAGCGGCTAGGGAACAATCTCATTAATAACTATCTCCGGCACCTGACTGCCAACAGCAACAACAGCACTCAGTCCCTGCAAGTCACCACTACTCGGCATGGCATTGCCAGTGTGAGAAATACGTGCGCCGACGACAACCTGGGAAAAACGAGCCAAACTCATCTGTGGTGTCATCGCCATAGACTCATCGAGGACGAAATCTAGCGGCAAATCACGTACCTGAACACGCTTTACGGCGAGTGGCATCGGCGGTCCGGAGGCCGCGCGGGCAAAGATAAAAACCGTATCATCGGCAGCAGCACGGCCAGCCAATGATGGCGATAAACTGACACGCCCAGTCAGTCGTGCCGGGCCATTACCAGCGGCCGCAGGCGCTGATGCCATGTTCTTCTGCATATCGGGCATGCTTTGTGCTGAAGGCGGTGGACGCCCTTCGAGCAGGGCCTGTGCCTCAGCAATATTAGCGGCCATCGTGCGTGCCGTTTCTGAACCGGCAGGTAACTGTGTCGCCAACTGACGCCATAACTGCACCGCTTCAGCATAACTCCCTTGTTCAAATGCTGCGGTACCGGCTAGCCAGAGAGCCTTCTGGTTGTTAGGGTCAATCATCAACG
>JALWQD010000075.1 GCA_026994735.1 Gammaproteobacteria bacterium
ACGTAACGGGCATAACTGCGCAACAAACCACGCGCATAAACAGGCGCAGAAAAAGCGGTGATATTGTCCGCCTCCAGATCGAGTAAAAATTGTGGACGCACATGTAATTCATTGGCGACCTGATTGATATCCCACTGCTTATTTTCACGTGCCCGCCGCAAGCACAACCCCGGCGAAGAGGCTTCAGGCAAACCCTGCTGCGGTAACTCTTCTGCCACTGTTTGCTCATCAGTCATGACCGTCTCCCTTACCATTTGCACGCGAAGAGGCTTTGCCCAGCACCGCTAGTTGGCGACGATAATTGGCCACGGCCAACGGGTTATCCAGTGCCGTTTCGATCTCGATGCCTAACTGTAAGACCTTGTCCGACGCGGCATGCACCGCCAAAAGACGCTGCAAAAAAGCACGCGCTTTTAGATAGGCTCCTTTGCGCACAGATAACCGCGCCAATTGGTAAAGGGCATTCGCAGCCGTGGCCTTTTCCTGCAAGGCAGCACGAAAACTCTCTTCGGCAGCAGACCAGTCATGTGCTTGCATGGCGCAAAGGCCGGCCTGCTCATAATTGGCTGCCCGCTGCAACCCTTGGTAGTCTCGTGCGGCCTGTTTAAAGGCGGCCATTGCCTCACGATAGTCCCCCTGCCCACAGAGGAAAATCGCATAATTACGCAGGATCATGGCGTCTTTCGGGGCCAGTTTGAGCGCTTGCTGATACTCATTTCGCGAACGCCTTGGATCGCCCGTGCGACGATAGAGTTCGGCCAGATAATGATGCGTATCAGCACGTCTGGGATTAGCTGCCAGGGCCTTGCGAAACTTGGCCAGTGCCGTCTCATAATCACCACGCTGAAGATATTCAAAACCCAGCCGGGTATTGGCCTCTGCCGGTGTCAGTCGACCATTGTTCTGCGGCTGACTGGCACAGGCCGCCAGCAATCCTAACAACAGTGCAAGACAAATACCTCGTCCCATGATCAATGACGAACCGGGATATCCTCGATACTCTGTGGCCAACGCTGGCTCCTCCGTGTACGATCCTTCACCTGGCCGGCCAGTTGGCCACAGGCAGCGGCGATATCATCACCGCGCGTCTTGCGTGTCACTGTCACTAATCCTGCCCCCTGTAAACGCTCACGGAAGGCATCAATAACCTCTTTTGATGAACAACGATAACCGGCCCCCGGAAAAGGATTGAAAGGTATCAAATTAACCTTTGCCGGGATGCCTTCGAGCAGAACGATCAGAGCACGGGCCTGGGTCAGGCTATCGTTTATCCCCTCCAGCATGACATATTCGAAGGTCACCCGACGACGCTGCTGGCTGTCAACATAGCGGCGACAAGCCGCCATTAACTGATCGAGAGGGTATTTCCGGTTGATCGGCACAAGCTGGTCACGAAGGGCATCATCCGGGGCATGAAGGGAAACCGCCAAACTCACATCACAGCAATCACGAAGACGATCCAGCGCCGGCACGACACCGGCGGTACTGAGTGTTATCCGGCGTTTTGACAAACCATAGGCAAAATCATCGCGCATGATATCCATAGCCCGGACAACATTGTCGAAATTCAACAGCGGTTCCCCCATGCCCATCAAAACGACATTACTGATTTGACGTTCACCGCTTGTAAAGCCACCCAGCTCACGATTGGCCAGCCAGAGTTGCGAAACAATCTCATCGCTGCTCAGGTTACGATTATAACCCTGGCGAGCCGTTGCACAGAAGCTGCAGTTGAGACTACAACCAACCTGAGAGGAAAGGCACAGGGTTCCGCGATCAGCCTCCGGAATAAAAACGGTTTCAACAGCATTGCCGTCAGCCAAGCGTAGCAACCATTTACACGTGCCATCTTCAGAACGATGTTCACGAATAATCTCCGGTAGCGTCACTGTCGCATAATCGAGCAAACGACTGCGCAATGACTTACTCAGATTGGTCATCGCTGCAAGCTCGGTCTGGCCGGCCTGATGCAACCATTTGAGTAACTGGGTTGCACGAAACGGCTTTTCCTCCAGCGTGGCGAAAAAAGCAACCAATGCCCT
>JALWQD010000076.1 GCA_026994735.1 Gammaproteobacteria bacterium
GACAGCCGAAGCCAATGTTGTCACCATGGCCAGGCGCCAGGCATGCCGGCGCCGGGCGAGAACCATCGGTGCCAGCATGACATCAGGCGGAACCGGAAAGAATGAAGCCTCGGCAAAACTCAATAACGCTAAATAGCGAACAGCCAGACGATGCCGGGACCATGATAAAACATGGTCATAGAGTGTCGTAAACAAACGCATCAATCAGCACCGGCAAGCATCGGCACAAAACTCACCGCTTCCAGTATCTCCTGCTCATAATCATTTCCCTGACGCGTGATCAGACTTAAGGCCTGCGAACCATCGGCCCCCACAGGTATCAATAACTTGCCACCATCAGTCGATAACTGTTGCAGCAGTGCCTGTGGAATTTGCTTCGGTGCGGCCGTCGCTAATATGGCATCGAAAGGGGCTTTTTCAGACCAGCCTTGCGTGCCATCAGTATATTTAAGATGGATATTATTCAATCGTAACTGGTAAAACAGGCGTCGGCTACGGTCCAGAAGATCCGAGATACGTTCAACACTGTAGACAGACTTCACTAGTTGCGCCAGGATTGCACATTGGTAACCAGAACCGGTGCCAATCTCAAGCACCTTGTTGACAGGCCCCCGTGAAAGCAGTGTCTCCGTCATGCGGGCAACAATATAGGGCTGCGATATTGTCTGACCAAAACCAATCGGCAGCGCGGTATCTTCGTATGAACGACTGGCCAGTGCTTCATCAACGAATAGGTGCCGGGGTGTCTGGGCAATTACCTGGAGAACAGATTCATTGCCTATGCCACGTTCACGTAAACGCAACACCAGCCGTTCACGTGTCCGTTGCGACGTCATACCGATGCCCCGATACTGGGCACCCGTTACCATCGGCTGAAACCCCGCTCGGCAACACGGCAGCTATCCGGAGCGGTCATTTGACGGTCTCAAGCCAGCGTTGCGTGGCCTCCATGGCCTTGTAATGAGTCAGGTCAACATGCATCGGTGTCAAAGAGACAAAGGCGTGATTGACCGCATGAAAATCAGTTCCAGGACCGGCATCAAGCTCGGCACCTGATTCACCAATCCAATAAATTCTGTGGCCGCGCGGATCTCTTGCCTTGACGACAGGTTCAGCGCGATGACGATGACCAAGGCGCGTCACTTGCATGCCGGCAATATCGGCATAGGGAATGTCTGGCACATTAATATTCAATATAATATCGCTATCAAGCGGTTTTTCTTTCAGCTTGTCCAATAAATCACAGACAACGCGCGCGGCCGTATCATAGTGATTTAATTCTTTGCCGACGAGAGACACTGCCAACGCCGGCAAACCGAGGAAGCGCCCTTCAACGGCAGCGGCAACGGTGCCCGAATAAAGAACATCATCGCCCAAATTAGCGCCGGCATTAATGCCGGCAATAACCATATCCGGTTCTTTTTCAAGCAAACCTGTGATGGCCAGATGGACACAATCCGTTGGTGTGCCGTTGACCCGCACATAACCATTATCCATTTCTGTCGCCCGGATGGGGTTATCGAGCGTCAGCGAATTGCTGGCGCCACTGCGATTACGGTCAGGCACAACAACGCTGACCGAAGCGATGCCATGCAAGGCATCGACAAGGCAAGACAAACCACTGGCCCGGTAACCATCATCGTTGCTGACAAGTATATGCAGAGGTCAAACCCTCTTCAAATCAATGACCGTTGACGCCTTCTGTCAACCGAGAGAAGCAACCTGTTGTATGGCCGCAGTACAGAGACTCAACAAGCCACCGGGAAAAAGGCCTAGAATCAAAATAAGCAAGGCATTAACTGACAGTACCGCACGAGTATCCAGGGCACTTTCCAACGGTGCGTTGTCCTCCTGCTCTTCAAAATACATCAGCTTGATAATACGCAGGTAGTAAAAAGCGCCAATGACAGAAAAAATGACCGCCACAACGGCCAGCCAGACCAAACCGGCATCAACAGCGGCTGAGAGGACAGCCAGCTTGGCATAGAAACCCACCGTAGGCGGCACACCGGCCATCGAGAACATAATAAT
>JALWQD010000077.1 GCA_026994735.1 Gammaproteobacteria bacterium
CCTTTTCCGGGCTATGCATGGCTGTTTTTGCCGTAGCGTTGCTTGTCGTCGCCGGCTGTTTGTCCGATGTTTCCGTTGTCGCCGAAGCCTTTGCCGCCAGCGGGCCTTGCTCGCTGATAATGTCCTGGATTTCCGCCATTGAACGTACCCAGGGTTTGATTTCCGGGAAATGATTGAGCATGTTCCTGGCCGCCGCTTCGGCTTCTTGGGCATTGGTGAAGCGCCCGTTAATCAGCGTATACCACGGTTTGCCCTGGTGTCGTGAACGGAAGATGGCCAGGTCGCCTTTTAATTGCTGGCGTTTGATGAAGCCACGGAGCGCCGGGCGATTGCTGGAGCCGATGATTTGTAAGGTATAGTCACTGTCCTTCTGGGCCATAATCCAGCGTTCATGATGAACATTATTGGTCGCATGTCGTGCCAGCGCTGGTTGGTGTTGCTGCGCTTTTTTATGACTGACGACGAGGCCGAGTCGCTGGTAGGCCATTTTGAGCAGGGAGTCGGCTTCTTTCTTCAGTCCTTTGCTGGCCGATTCACTGGCCATAATCGCCCGGGCATGCAGTCCGGCAGAGGCGTAGTTGCCGGCGCTGAGTTGCTGGCGGGCTATTGCCAGGCGCTGTTTTGTCAGGCCAAGGCGTAACTCGTTGAGGCGTTGGCGGGCATCGTCGAGATATTTGCTGTCGGGAAAACGGCCTCGGAGACGTTCAAAATCGGTGATGGCCAACCGTGCGTAGGGCGATAGCGTTGCGCTTGCTTGTTCGAGCTCATGCTGGCCCGGCCCATAGTGGCTCAATCCACGCAGATAAAACAGGTAATCAAGTCGTTTGTCATCCGGATAGCTGCGGATAAAACGGCCGGCTGCGGCATAGGCAGAATCGTTATCTCCCATGCGGTAATAAGCATAGGCTAATTCAATTTCGGCCTGGCGCCGGTCCTTGTCATCTATGTGATGGGCAAGGAGCGCCCGAAAACGCTTGATAGCACCGGGAAAATCCTCGGCAACGAGTGCTGCTTTGGCGGCTTTATATGTGGCCTGCTGCGATTTTGAAGGATGTGCTTGCTGGCTCAGTGGTGTGCTTGCCTGCGGCTCGACAGGCGCACTTGTTACCGGTTTGTTCGGTGCAAGAGAGCAGCTGCTGAGCAGCAGACTGCCGACAAGTAACAGCAAAAGGTGTTGGCTTGGTTTGTCGTCTGAGTTGATTTTTGGCACGGGTATCATCGTCATGATGGCATACATTGATCAATGTGTCGGCTATTATGGGCCTTTTAATGAATGAATGGAAAGGTATTCTTTGTTGTGAAGGCTGATGAAGGTTTGCGAGAGGATGACAGGCGTCCGATGGCTGTGGCTGAGGCGGCAAGCGAGCCGTTGATGGCGGCTGTCCCGGCGGCATTGACAGGTGAACGCCTGGATAAAATCCTGGCGCTGCTGTGGCCACGGTTTTCGCGGGCACGGTTGCAGCAATGGGTGCATCAGGGGCAAGTACTGGTTGACGGTCAAAAACGTCGGCCCCGTGATCGCCTGAAGGGCGGTGAGTCGATCAGCGTTATTGCCATTGCCGAGGCCAATGAGCGTTGGCAGGGAGAGGATATTGCGCTCAATATCGTCTATCAGGATGATGCCTTGTTGATAGTCGACAAGGCGGCGGGCATGGTTGTTCATCCGGCCGCCGGCAATCCATCGGGAACGTTGCTCAATGCCCTTTTGTTTCACGACCCGGACCTGGCTCGTGTGCCGCGTGCCGGTATCGTCCACCGTCTCGACAAGGATACCAGCGGCCTGTTGGTTGTCGCGCGGACAATCGAGTCGCAGGCCGATCTTGTGCGCCAGCTCCAGGCGCGCGAATTTGAGCGGGTCTATGAGGCCGTTGTTTTTGGTCAGTTAACAGCCGGTGGCTGCGTCGATGAACCGATTGGCCGGCATCCGAAACAGCGTACCAAAATGGCGGTCGTTGCCGCGGGTCGTGAGGCGAGGACGCATTATCGCCTGCGCCAGCGTTTTCGTCGTCATAGTCATCTGGAGCTGCGT
>JALWQD010000078.1:0-5829 GCA_026994735.1 Gammaproteobacteria bacterium
GCAGCTGTCAGATGCCCGATCCAATGGCGATGATGACTCAAAGACCAGGCCAGAAGACCCAGGCTGGCAGGGAAAAACAGCTTGCTAAGATAAATTCCCACTTTGGGACGGTTAAAGGGGCCGTTGAGGCGTTCGGGGCCTGGCCAGGGGTGGCCGAGCAGGTCTGCACCAGTGAAATACTGCCAGAGAGTGTCTGCAGCGACAGCGGCAGTGGTTAACGCCGTTGCCCAGACAAGTCGCCAAAGCCAGCGGCGGTCGAGTAGCCAGCATTGCAGGGCGGCAGCAAAAATGATCATCCGTGGCCAGGGCAGGGCCTTTTCAAAGGCTTGTGCACTATCAAGGGCCCACGGGCTGATTGCCAGCAGTAGCAGCCAGAGGTAGATGGCGGCCTTGATCCAGGTGATCGAAAGCCAGTGCCAGGCTCGGTTATGCCAGCTGTGAGCGATGAACAGCAGGGCAACCAGCGTACAAGCAATATCGGCAGCAGCGGAGCCAAAGACAAGCATAACGGGCATGGCCAGAGTCAATATACGGGCTAACATCCGCATACGTTCAGAGCCTTGTGCGGGGATTGCTGCTAGCATCGGCAGAGTGTTTGGTAGAGAGATATCGTTTGCTCGTTCATAGTCTGCAAATGATAGGGGGGGGGCGTAACTATTGGGGGGTGTGCAAGGAAGTGGTTGATGCGTTGTTCCAAGGCCATGCGGTCGCCAAGCGGGATGATGCCATCAGGAAAGGCCTGCGCCAGGACTTCACCAACGCCGCCATGATCATAGCCGATGACGGGGGTGCCGATGCTGAGAGCCTCAATCACTGTACGGCCAAATGATTCTGGGCGGCTGGAGAGTGACAGGACAATATCACTGAGCGCATAGATCTCCTTCATATCCTTGCGTGCACCTGTAAAGGTAATGTTCTGTAAGTTATGGCTGCATATGAAGGCCTTGAGTTCATTAAGGTAATTTCCTTTTTTGGACTCTTCGCCGACAATGATGGCCTGAGTATCTTGTCCTTTGGCCTGCAGGCGGCTCATCAGGTGCAGCAAGTCCTGATGGCCTTTTAAACGTGTCAGGCGCCCGGCAAGAAGTAATAGTGGCCGGCCGCGTAATTGTGGGAATTGCTGAAACCAGTCTCGCCGCCATTCTTCACTTGGCTGAAAACCTGGCGGGAATTCATTGCTGTCGATGCCACGTGGGATGACGACAATGTTTTCGGGTGGCAACTGGGGGTAATGCTTGAGCAGATAGGATTGTATGGTCTCTGAAACCGCAATGACGCGTTCCCCCCGCGTCATGATGGCGCTGTAGGGCGAGACAGAATAGAGACCATGAACGGTTGTCAGTAGATGGGCCTTTTTGTCCGCAGGCAGTTTTCGCCAGGCTAACCATGCTATCCAGGCGGGCAGGCGTGAGCGCAGGTGAATGACATCAAATGACTGTTCGCGGAACAATTGCCGCAAAGGTTGTATCAGTGCCAGGCTGCGGAGGGATTTTTTGCCTAGCGCCAGTTCGAAGTGTTGGCTACCTTCATCGATCAATTGCCGACGCAATCGTCCGCCGGCAGAGATGACGCTGGAGGTGATGCCTTTGGCGACCAGTGCCCGGGCAATTTCCAGGGTGCCTCTTTCGACGCCGCCACCGTTCAGTGCGGGTAAGATTTGACAGATATGCAGGGGGGCATTCACCCGCGCCTGAACGCGCGAGCTTGACGGTGACTTGCGGATACCCGCGCGGGTTTGCCCCTGACGGCGGTTGCCATAGAGGGCTAGCCCTTGAGGGTGTATTGACAGCCACAGTAGGGGCAGGTGGCCTTGCCGCTATCTTCTATTGGCAGGAATACGCGTGGGTGCGTGTCCCAGAGATGGTTTTCATCCACAGGGCAGTGTAAAGGCAGATCGCGACGGTTCACTTCGATACGTTTTGCCGCTCTCTGGGTGCTGGGCCGGGCTGAGGTGCTGTTGCTCACTGTAGTGCTCCTTTGAGTCATATCAATTGGCCAAGGTCAGCCATTCCATGTGTTTCGGGCTACGGCCGTGGACGATATCGAAATAAAGCGTTTGCAGGCGTTCAGTGATCGGGCCACGGCTGCCAGAACCGATTTGCCGGCCATCAACTTCCCTGATGGGGGTTACTTCGGCGGCTGTACCGGTGAAGAAGGCTTCATCGGCGACGTAAACCTCATCCCGTGTCAGTAGTTTCTCGATAACTGGCAGACCAATTTCTTCGGCGAGTTGAATGATCGTCCGGCGGGTAATGCCATCAAGTGCCGAGGTTAAGGTTGGCGTGATCAATTGGCCGTTGCGGACAAGGAATATATTTTCACCACTTCCCTCAGCGACATAGCCTTGGGCATCAAGCAGCATCGCCTCGTCACAGCCGCTGGCCAGCGCTTCGTTGAGGGCCAGCGTTGAGTTGATGTAGTTGCCCGTTGCTTTTGCCTTGCAAAGGGTGATGTTGACATGATGACGGGTATAGGATGATGTTCGGACTTTGATGCCACGGGTCATGTTTTCCTCGCCCATATATGAACCCCAGGGCCAGGCCGCAATCATGACATGACTGTTGAGGGTGTCTGCACGCAGTCCCATGCCCTCAGAACCATAGAAGACCAATGGCCGGATATAGCCGGATTTGAGTTCATTGTCGCGCACGGCAGTGAGGGTCGCCTTGTTGATTGTTTCATGGTCAAAAGGCATCGGCATATTGAGAATATGAGCCGAGCGGAACAGTCTGTCTGTATGATCCTGGAGACGGAATATTGCCGTACCTGTGTCCGTCTGATAAGCACGGATGCCCTCAAAGACCCCCATGCCGTAGTGCAGACTATGAGTCAGGACATGTACGCGCGCTTCACGCCAGGGCACGACTTCACCATCGAGCCAAATGATGCCGTCGCGATCATCCATTCCAGCTATACTCATGAGCAATTGTTCTCCGGTTGTCACCGCTGTCAATGACAGCAGGAGCTGTTGTTGCCGCCCTTTCTGGAAGCGCTGGCTATCTTGTCAAGTTGGGATGAGTGATCTGCTACAGACTCATCACGAGCAACGAAAATTCATGTCGATGCCGAGCGCCTGATTCTAGCGAAGATCGGAATTATTTTCATCCACTGGCGATGATCAATAGCAAAAGGGTAGCAGCCACTTGTTAGGCGTTAAAGGCTGTTGCTGAAGGTGGCAGGAGACGCCACACTTTGCTGGTCAGAGCTGGAATGATGTCTGCAAGAGCAAAGGAAGCGTTCTGATTGCTCCTCGATTCGGAGCTGCAGCGGCGACAACAGGGGCGCCGCTGCCTTTTAGTTCACAGGCTGAATCTAGTAACGGCCATAATATCCCCGTAAACCACGTGAACGGAGAAAACGTGTCCGTTGTTTGTCATCAAGTTCAGCGGCAATCTTTTGTGACAGATCAGCTCGCTGTTTAATCATTTTAGTGAGTAATATACCCTGCGCTTCTGCCAGTTGGTCGACATTTTTGCCCGCGCGTATAAGACGCCTGATTTTTCGGCGGTTGTCGGACATTTCTTCACCAATGTCACGAAAATGCTCGAAGGCGTCATCGAGAATGGTTTCGATGCGGCGCTGTTGTGTATCGCTGAGATCAAGCTTACGGGCGAGATTCATGGGTGAAAATAGCGTTTGGTCATCATTTCTGTGCGCGAAGGGGGGGGATGGGTAAGTCCAGCGGTCATTGTTCATCGCTGGGCCGTAGTACATGTTTGGTGGCGGATAATTGTATCCTGGGGCGTTGGTATTACGGTAGTCGTGGGCCATTAACGGGCTGGTGGCAAAACTGCTGGCCAGGACTATGCTGATAATGAGTGAGCGTTTGCCAAAGACTGCGGATGTCGACATCTCTTTTCTCCTCAAATAATGATTGGTTGGGCCACCTTGGTAAGGTGTTGCCGCTATTCTAGGCTTCTGTCCTGTCAATTGGGGTCAGCCCGAGGTAAAGATCCGGCAATCTTTTGTAATTTTTTGTAAATGCCTGTGCGACGATAGCGGAGACATGTTTATACTCAATTGACTAAGGATTTCCTCAATATAGACGGGAAAATGGCTACCATGAAGATACTGCTTGCCGATGACGATAGCGAACTGTGTCAAATGCTGCAGCAGTATCTGACGGAAGAAGGGTTTCACGTCGAGCTTGCCCATAATGGTCAGCAGGCCTTGGATAAGGTTGCTGCGGGTGATTTTGATCTTTTGGTACTTGACGTCATGATGCCCGTCCTTAATGGCCTTGATGTCTTGCGCAAACTGCGTCAAAGCAGCCAGTTGCCGGTGCTGATGTTGACCGCCCGTGGCAGCGATGTCGATAGTATTGTCGGCCTCGAACTCGGGGCCGATGATTATCTGCCGAAGCCCTGTAACCCCCGTGTTTTAGTCGCCAGGCTGCGGGCAATTTATCGACGCGCTGGAGAAGGGTCAACCGTTCAGCAATCGTCTCTTGACGACCCTCTGGTCATCGATGAGGTAGCACTCTACCGGTCAGCGCGGAGAGTCATGTTCAATGATGTCCCGCTGACCTTGACGAGTACGGAATTCAGTGTCCTTGAGTCATTGTTGTCTCATGCCGGGCAGGTAGTGGGCAAGGATATGCTTTCAGAGGAAGCATTAGGGCGCCCATTGACTCGCTATGACCGCAGTCTTGATATGCATATCAGCAATTTGCGCCGTAAACTGGGGGTCTTGGCGACAGGGGAAGAGCGCATTGAGACGGTTCGCGGTGTTGGTTATCTTTACCGGCAATCCTGACTGCCGTCGGTGAATAGTTTGTTTATCAAGATATTTCTATGGTTTTGGGTCGCCATGATTGTCCTTGGCCTAACGCTTGCGTGGACAACTGCACAAGTGGGTGGACGTGAAATCCCGCCTATGCTTGAGCATGCTCGTGAATCATTTCGAGAGGATGTCATGGCGGTAACACGCCTCCTTAAGCGACAGGGAGTGCCAGCCTTACGGCAGTGGTATCAAGATGCGGGGCACCGTCGCGTGTTACGTCTGTATTTGCTTGATGGTCGTGGTCGGGATCTTCTTGGTCAACCGTTGCCGCCGCAATTGCGGCGTTTTGCTTTCATGCCGACTGCTTATCTGAAGGATGTGCCGGCAATCCGTCGAGGTCGGATTGTGGTGCATTCTCTCGTCTTTTCTGATCTGGGAAATGTGCGTTTGATTGCTGTTTTTCGTCCTCCGCATCCGGTCTGGTATTTATTTACTGTCTCGCGTTTACTGGTGGCGTTACTGCTAAGCGGCGTCATTTGCTGGGGCCTGGCGGCCTATCTCAGTCGACCCGTACGGGAATTGCGTAAGGTGACGCGTCGCTTGACGGACGGTGATTTGACAGCCCGCGTAACGGGACGCTTATTGCAGCGGCAGGATGAGTTGGGTGGTTTGGCAAATGATCTTAACTCGATGGCCAGCAGATTGCAGTCATTGCTCCGTTCCCAGCAGCAACTATTAGCCGATGTTTCTCATGAGTTGCGTTCACCGCTGGCGCGTCTGCAGGTGGCTATTGGTTTGGCACAACAGCAGGCCAGGGGGAATGTTGAGGCTGAGCTGGAGCGGATTGAACGAGAGTCTGAACGTTTGAATGAGTTGATTGGAGAAGTGCTGACGCTGACCCGGTTGACGGCTGAAGCAGAGATTAATCGCGAGCGAGTCTGCCTCGTTGAGGTGCTGACTGCTGTGGTCAGGGACGCTGCGTTTGAAGCCGTTCCTTTCGGGCGGGATGTCCTTTTACAAGGGGTTGTACCCGATAGCCTGATTGTTCTGGGAGATCATCAATTACTGCATAGCGCGATTGAAAACATTGTCCGCAATGCTGTTAGC
>JALWQD010000078.1:5839-8202 GCA_026994735.1 Gammaproteobacteria bacterium
AGCTATACTGCTGATGGGACAGTAGTTGAAGTCTCACTGGGAGCGACTTCTGTTCCTTTTTCAGGGATTGAAGTTTTAGTCAGGGATTATGGCCCAGGTATAGACGAGTCCCTGATTGACAAGGTTTTTGAACCTTTTGTGCGTGTGCACAGTGCCAGGGACCGGGATAGTGGTGGCTACGGGCTCGGTTTGAGCATTGCCCAGCGGGCAATTCAGGCACATGGGGGAAAGGTCTTTGCTGAAAACCTCACTAATGGCTTGCAGGTACATATCATTCTGCCGCTGAAGCCAATGGTGGGAGGGTATGATGCTTGACCCCCTTTATTAGTAGCTGCCTGTCATCGTAGCCAAGTCGCTGTTTCTTTCTAGTGATTTAATATTCTCGCTGGGCGGCCGATCAGAGAGAGGGAGTGTTTGTTGACGCTAGATAAAGATCGCTTGTTTCCAGGTATGACACGGTTATGATGAAGCTTATATTCTCCTTGAGTTTGGCGCTGTTACTTTCGTTCACAGCCTCTGCGGGGACCTTGGAGGATGCTGAAGCAGCCTTTGAAAAGGGAGATTATCCCATTGCTTTCCAATTATATTACACGCTGGCAATCGGTAATAATGCCAATGCCCAGGATATGTTGGGAACAATGTATATATTAGGTGTTGGCGTCAAGCAGAATTTTGCCCAGGGCGTTTTATGGCTGACGTTAGCGGAAGCCAATGGCAGCGAAGACTCTGCGGACACGCGTATGACGCTGATTGAGCAAAATAAAGCACAAATCATCAGGGATATTGTTGAAAAAAATATATTCTAGAGGTTGCAGCTACTTGTCTGCATCTTGCAGTAATGTGTGGCTATCGTTGCTCGCCTGTCCATCTTGTTTTTGCCGCGATATCCGAACAGGAAATGTCCACGCCACTCAAAATAGCGCACCCTATTCACAGATACATTGGCCATTTTTTTGCGTTGCTGTCTGTAAATAATATTTATATCTTAAACCCTGTGGTACATTTCAGGGCCAAGGGAATCATTAATTGAAAATGTTGGCAATGATAGTGGCGCTGAGGTTTTGGCACACTACCTGTTTCTAGGTGGCGGGGTGGCGGCCATTGCTGGAGGAGGTTGGTGGCTATGGGTGGACTCGAACCACCGACTCCGGCATTATGAATGCCGTGCTCTAACCAACTGAGCTACATAGCCAGGAACTTGCCAAGCAATCAAACAGGGGGGCATTATAAGAGTATTGTCACTCATTGCAAGACCCCCTGCTCGACACCTCTTCCGCTGTGCCCCCTGTCCTCGGTTTTTTTGACCCTGTCTTGCTGCTCCAGCAGCCCTTGTTTTGCCTGTATCGGCGACTGTTTATTTCGGTAATATTGAATGCTAGAATCCTCCCGCGAACAGTCGCGCCAACCGTTGGTGGTTGCTCGCCTTGATACACTTAACAAAAAATATTAAAGGAACAAGAAAATGTTGAAACGTGCACTAGGTCTGTCGGCATTGCTGCTTTGTCAGTCGCTTGCAACTGCTGGCGATTTGAAAGGTGAAGGTGAGCTGGGTTATACCCAAACGTCGGGTAATACGGATACTTCCAGTCTCAATGTCAAGCTAAGCTTGAGTAAAGAGCAGGCATCCTGGCACCATAGTGGTCAGCTGTCAGCGATTACGGCGGCGACAAGTTCACAAACGACAGCAGAGAACTACACACTTAAGGCGCGTAGTAATTATGATTTGGGCAGCAAGCGCTATGTTTTTGGTTCTTTGCGCTATGAAAATGACCGTTTCAGTGGTTATGACTACCAGTCATCGCTGGTCGCTGGTGTTGGTTCCCGTTTGATTGAGAATCAAGGGCAGACACTTGATGCTGATATTGGTCTTGGTTTGCGTGGTTTGCAGGATGCGGTTACCGGCAAAAGCAGTACCGAAGCTGTTCTTTTGCTCAATGGCAATTATGTTTACCCGTTGAGTGATTCTGCGACATTCACTCAGGATCTGATGGTTGAAGGTGGCAGTGATAATACCTATGCTGAATCAGTGACTGGTCTAAAACTGAAGGTAATGGACAACCTGGCAGCGAAGATTGCCTATACGGTCAAGCATAACTCTTCAGTGCCGACGGGTACCGATAAAACAGATGCCCTGACCTCGATTACACTGGTCTATGGTTTCTAGTCACGAGTATTTTTTATGGTCACCTGTCATGGTGGTCCTGGTTTGTTAAAAAAACGCCTTGAAGGTTGTCTCGCCTTCAAGGCGTTTTTTTATATGTTTTGTTGTCTGTGGATGTTTTCCGAGACGCTTTTTCCCTCATCCAGATAGCCTTCAGCAGAAGACACGAAGACCCCCTTGCCCCCGGCATGTTGTCTTTATC
>JALWQD010000079.1 GCA_026994735.1 Gammaproteobacteria bacterium
CGAGGATCACATGAACGACCAGGACAGCTCTTCCGCCTCTCTCAGCTACCGCGATGCCGGCGTCGACATTGATGCCGGCAACCGTCTGGTTGATGCCATAAAACCGATTGCCCGGGCAACAAAACGACCCGGCTGTGTCGATGGACTGGGTGGCTTTGGTGCCCTCTTCGAGCTGCCACTCGACCGCTACCGCCAACCGCTGCTGGTTTCTGGCACGGATGGCGTTGGTACCAAACTAAAGCTCGCTATCGAGCTTCAGCGCCACGAAACAATTGGCATCGACCTTGTCGCAATGTGCGTTAACGACCTGCTTGTTCAGGGCGCCGAACCCCTTTTCTTCCTTGATTATTATGCCACGGCAAAACTTGATATTGACACCGCCCGTGCTGTCATTGCCGGTATCGGTGAAGGTTGCCAACAGGCTGGTGCAGCACTGATTGGTGGCGAAACAGCCGAAATGCCAGGTCTATACAGTGAGGGTGACTATGATCTCGCTGGTTTCTGCGTCGGTATCGTCGAACGTGACCGTGTCATCGACGGTAGCCAGGTTGCCGTCGGTGACACCTTGCTGGCCATTGCCTCATCAGGCCCTCACAGCAATGGCTATTCTCTCATCAGAAAGGTCCTTGAATGCAGCCAGGCTGATCTCTCATCCCACTATTGTCACCATAACGGGCAACCATCGACGACGACATTGGCCGATGATCTGCTGGCACCGACGCGTATCTACAGCCAGGCCTTGTTACCTCTGCTTGATGCTGTCCCTGTTCACGCCTTGGCTCATATTACAGGCGGCGGACTGCTGGAAAACCTGCCACGGGTACTTCCTGAAACGGTCACTGCCAAAATTAAGCGTTGGCCATTACCCGATATATTCAGCTGGCTGCAGACGGCCGGTCAGATCGAAGAACGTGAAATGTGGCGCACCTTCAATTGCGGTATCGGCATGGTACTGTGTCTTCCCGAGGAACATTGTGAAATGGCCTTGAACATGCTCGCAACTGCCGGCGAGAAGGCCTGGAAACTGGGCACTATCCAAGCACGTACAGCGGACCAAGAGGCTGTCAGCATTGCCTGACAAACTGCCAACTGTCGTTTTGATCTCTGGCAATGGCAGCAACCTTCAGGCCTTTCTTGATGCCATCCAAAAGGGTTCGCTGGCAATCGACATCCGTGTTGTCATCAGTAACCGGCCAAACGTCAAGGGACTCCGCAGAGCGGAACTTGCTGGCATTACGACGAATGTCGTTGATGATCGTGACTACCCGGACCGTAGTGCCTTCGAGAAGGTACTCTGTCACACCATCGACCAGCATCGTCCCGAACTCATCATACTGGCCGGGTTTATGCGTATCCTGACCCCGGCAACAGTCAAACATTATGCCGGCCGCATGCTCAATATACATCCCTCATTATTGCCTGCATTTCCAGGCCTGAATACTCACCAGAGGGCCATTGATGCCGCCCACAAGCGACACGGCGCCAGCGTCCATTTCGTTACAGAAGATCTCGATGGCGGGCCGGTTATTGCCCAGACTGAGGTCAAAATATTACCAACAGATAGCGCCTCATCATTAGCCCAGCGCGTACAACAAACAGAACACTACCTCTACCCGAGCGTTGTGAACTGGTTCGCCAGCGGTCGCTTGCGCTATTGCCACGGTCAGGCCGTACTCGATAACCAGATACTTGAGCAACCACGCCTGCTTAAGCCGGATGGTAACGCTTCCACCAAGCTGTAACGACCAGGAGCACACTGCGACTGAAATGGTAATGAAACAGGAAGCGCCCAAACACTGTCACACAACCAGGCCTTGGCTGCCTATCATCATCGGCCTGATACTGCTTATGATGCCCCTCATCCTGCCGGCTTCCGGGCTCAGCCCTTTTACAGCCAAGTACGAATTTCGTCGCAACGGCATTTTCCTTGGTGAAATGACCCGCCGCCTGGCTGCAATACCTGACGGAGGCATGCGTTTCAGCTCCCAATCGCAAACACGTGGACTGGTTG
>JALWQD010000080.1 GCA_026994735.1 Gammaproteobacteria bacterium
CCGTGCAAGCGCCGGCATTCGGCATAACTCATAACCAGATGACGCTCGGCCCTCGTCACACCGACATAACAAAGTCGACGCTCCTCCTGCAAACGCTGATCATCCTCTACCGATCGACTATGTGGAAACAGGCCCTCTTCCATACCACAGAGAAAAACCAACGGAAATTCAAGTCCCTTGGCCGAATGCAAGGTCATCAACTGGACAGAATCCTCATCGTCATCAGCCTGGCCCTCACCCGCCTCCAGTGCCGCATGGGCAAGAAATGCGGGCAATGGCTCCATATCGAGTTCATCAGTGTCATAGGTAAACTGCCGGGCAGCGGAAACCAGCTCGGCAAGGTTCTCGATACGAGCCTCGGCCCGCTCGCCCTTTTCTTTCGCAAAATGGGTCAGCAAACCACTATTCTGAATGACATATTCCACCTGTGCATGCAAAGACATACCATCACTGCCTTCAGCAAGGCCATCAATCAATTGCAGAAAAGCGCGCAAGGCATTGGCACTGCGCGCCGGTAATTCGGCTGTTGCAATCAAATTGCCTGCTGCCTGCCACAGCGAAACCCCTTCCGCACGGGCATGCTGACGCAATAAAACGATGGTCCGCTCACCGATTCCCCGCGTCGGCGTATTGTAGATACGCTCAAAGGCCGAAGCATCATCCCGATTGCCAACCAGACGCAGGTAAGCCAGGGCATCCTTGATCTCGGCACGCTCGAAGAAACGGAAACCACCGTATACCTTATAGGGAAGGCCCGCACGGATCAGCGCTTCTTCAAGCACGCGCGACTGGGCATTGGAACGATAAAGACAGGCAACCCCTTTACGCGGCTGACCACTATCACACCAGCGGCGAATACGCTCAGCAATATAACGCGCTTCTTCAAGATCATTAAAAGCCGCATAGAGTTCAATCGGCTGGCCCTGCTGGCCATCTGTCCACAATTCTTTACCCAGGCGACCATCGTTGTTGCCAATCAAAGCATTGGCGGCCTTCAGTATGGTCGCTGTGGAACGGTAGTTCTGCTCCAGCCGCAGTGTCCGGACCTTGTCGAAATCCTTGCTCAGGCGCTGGATATTCTCGATCTTCGCGCCGCGCCAACCGTAAATAGATTGGTCGTCATCGCCAACAATAAAGATGGCATTACGGCCATCATCCCCGGTCAACAAGCGCAACCAGGCATATTGCACCGCATTCGTATCCTGAAATTCGTCAACGAGAAGATGTGAAAAACGCTGTCGATAATGGCTCAACAGCTGAACATTATCGCGTAACAGCTCGTGCGTCCGCAGCAACAACTCGGCAAAATCAACGACGCCGGATTGCTGACAAGTCTCTTCATAGAGACGATACACACGCAACATGGTTTGCAAATGGGGGTCACCGCGATCATCGATATGCGCTGCCCGCTGCCCTTCATCCTTGCGCCCATTGATAAACCACTGGATCTGCTTCGGTGGCCAACGGGCCTCATCCAGCTCCATTGTCTTCATCAGGCGGCGAAGCAAGCGATATTGATCATCACTGTCGAGAATCTGGAAAGTCTGTGGCAATTTCGCCTCTTGCCAATGGAGACGTAAAAGACGGTGTGCGAGGCCATGAAACGTCCCCACCCAAAGATCACGTACCGGCACCTTGAGCATTGAACCGATACGCGTACGCATCTCGCTGGCCGCCTTATTGGTAAAGGTAACCGCCAGAATCGAGTGTGCCGATGCCCCTTCTTCCTGAATCAACCAGGCAATGCGATGCACAAGCACACGCGTCTTGCCACTGCCAGCACCGGCAAGTATCAGCGTATTTCCCGGTGGCGCTGCCACAGCCTCTCGCTGGGCATCATTAAGGCTGGCAAGTAACGGATGGTTCTCCATGAAAGACTCTCTTTGGCTAAAATAACTGAAAAATGGCGGGCACATCGCCCCTCACAAACCCCTTCACGGCCAGAGCCGCTCCGAGTAACAATAAAACGCAGGCTACGCTGCCGGATCGTCCTTCTCTGTCTCGATGTC
>JALWQD010000081.1 GCA_026994735.1 Gammaproteobacteria bacterium
GTCCTGCCGGCATATAGATTATCCGGTCCGCTATTAGACCACAGCTTGATAACTCCATGATAGTTAATGGCAAAGACCCTGGGTTTTTAGGGGCGCTTTGTCGCCATAATGGATATCGGCTGGGCGCCGGCATGCTACACTTGGCAATATCTTTTGAGCTGCCGGAGCAAGTCCGGATATTTGATCGAATTGGCCCAAGGGCCACAGAAAAATGAGGATGGCGTGATGAATGCAATACCCGAAGATCTCTTGAAGGCGACGGCACAGGTGGACAGCGAATTGAGGCAACCCTTTGCGGGTTCACATAAAGTCTATGTGCAAGGTAGCCGGGCAGATTTGCGGGTTCCCATGCGTGAGATCAGCCTCAGTCAGACACGGACAGCAACGGGGCTGGAAGATAATGCGGCGATCACCGTCTATGATACCTCCGGCCCTTATACTGATCCTGAGGCAGAGATTGATCTGCGGCAAGGACTGCCCGCGCTGCGTGCTGCCTGGATTGATGGCCGTGCGGACAGTGAACAATTGACTGACTGGTCATCGGAATATGGTCGCCAGCGTGTTAATGATCCGGCGTTGGCTGCTTTGCGTTATGAGAATTTGCGTTTGCCGCGGCGTGCCTTGAGCGGCAGGAATATTAGCCAGATGCACTATGCCCGTCAGGGAATTGTGACGCCAGAAATGGAATATGTGGCTATCCGCGAAAATATGCGGCGACAAGAGAATATTGATGCAAGCCTGATGGTACAGCATGCGGGCCAATCTTGGGGGGCAGCAATTCCAGAGGAAATTACGGCTGAATTTGTGCGTCAGGAGATTGCTCTTGGGCGGGCAATTATCCCGGCTAATATCAATCATCCCGAGGTTGAGCCGATGATTATCGGCCGTAACTTTCTGGTCAAGATTAATGCCAATATTGGTAATTCTGCGGTGACTTCATCGATAGGTGACGAGGTCGATAAGATGGTCTGGGGTATCCGCTGGGGGGGGGATACTGTCATGGATCTGTCGACCGGCAAGAATATTCATGAGACCCGTGAATGGATTATACGTAACTCACCCGTACCGATTGGCACGGTACCCATCTATCAGGCGCTGGAAAAGGTCGATGGCAAGGCTGAGGATCTGAGCTGGGAGATTTTTCGCGATACCTTGATCGAGCAGGCCGAGCAGGGTGTGGATTATTTCACCATCCATGCTGGTGTACGTTTGGCTCATATCCCTTTGACGGCAAAACGGGTGACGGGGATCGTCTCGCGCGGTGGCTCAATCCTGGCCAAATGGTGTTTGGCTCACCATAAAGAGAATTTTCTTTACACCCATTTCGAGGATATTTGTGAAATCATGAAGGCCTATGATGTTTCCTTCTCGCTCGGTGATGGCTTGCGCCCAGGGTCAGTGGCCGATGCCAATGACGCGGCTCAGTTTGGCGAGCTGGATACACTGGGAGAATTGACAAAGATCGCCTGGAAACATGATGTGCAGACGATGATCGAAGGGCCGGGTCATGTGCCGATGCATATGATCAAGGAAAACATGGAGCGTCAACTGGAGGTTTGTGGTGAAGCACCTTTCTATACGCTGGGGCCTTTGACGACCGATATCGCACCGGGTTATGACCATATCACCTCGGGTATCGGTGCAGCGATGATTGGCTGGTACGGGACAGCAATGCTTTGTTACGTGACACCGAAGGAACACCTTGGTTTGCCTGGCCGTGAAGATGTTCGTGAGGGCATCATTACCTATAAAATTGCTGCTCATGCGGCCGATCTTGCCAAGGGGCATCCGGCCGCCCAGGTACGTGATAATGCCGTTTCCAAGGCCCGTTTTGAATTTCGCTGGGAAGACCAGTTTAATCTCGGCCTTGACCCTGATAAAGCGCGTGAATTTCATGATGAAACAATGCCCAAGGAAGGTCATAAGGTAGCGCATTTTTGTTCGATGTGCGGCCCCAATTTTTGTTCGATGAAGATTACCCAGGATGTGCGTGATTATGCTGCCAGCAATGGGATTGGCGATATTGCCATTGCCGTTGAGAAAGGTATGGCCGAAAAAGCGCAGGAGTTTTCTGCTCAGGGGGCAGAGGTCTATAGCGAGGTCTGAAGAACATTCAGCGATCATTGTTGACAGGCAGATGAAGGTTCTCTTGCTGGATGATCATCCGCTCTTTCGCAAGGGGATTGCTGATCTCCTTCTTGATGGCGGGATCGTTTCCGGGATTGTTGAATCGGAGCGGGCAGATGAGGCTATTGCGTTGTTGAGTCGTCAGACGGAGATCGAGGGCATTTTCCTTGATCTGCAATTGCCGGATATGGATGGTCTGGCTTTTCTCTCGCAGTTGCGGCAATGTCATATTCCTCTGCCGGTGTTGGTTCTCTCTGCCAATACCGAGGCCTCGACGGTTGACTATGCCTTGCGTGCCGGAGCTAATGCTTATCTGGCCAAGTCGGCGTTGGCCGATGAAATTATCGAGGCTTGGGAGGTAGTGCAGCGCGGTGGCAGCTTTATTGGGCATTGTCTGCGTCAGGCAGTCGAAAATTATCGTCTGGGTCTGACGGATGGTGGGCGCCCGCTTATACACCTGACTCATCGTCAACGGCAGGTTTTACAGTGTCTGGGAGAGGGACTCAGTAACCAGAAAATTGCGGCAACCCTGAAAATTAGCGAGAGTACCGTCAAGGGGCATGTATCGACCCTGTTTTCGATCTTTGCCGTTGATAACCGGACACAATGTGTTCAGGCTGCCAAGCAGCACCACCTGTTGGTCTGAGCATGTTATTGAGGCACCTCGGGTCAATGCATAAACTTGTTTCTTGCGGCGAAAGAGGCCAGAGCCGGATGGTGTAGTTTCGTCATAGCCGATGATTACCTGTGTGCTCCGTACGAATGTTTTGGCGACAAGCAACTTCGTCGGCAATCAACCCGGTTTCCTGGCCCTGGCCGAATGAGCCGTTTTGATTATGGCATCGAGGTTAAGGCAGCAACCGCTTTTTTCAGTTGCGCAGCCCGAATCGGTTTGCGGAGGACATAATATCCCTCTTTTTTTAGTTGGCTATGCAAGGCTGGATTGGTGTCGCCAGTAATTAACATCGCCGGGAGCATCGGGTCGAGTTGCTTGCGGATAATGTCGATTGCTTCACTGCCGGTCTGTTGATTGCGCAGCCGGTAGTCACAGATCAGCAGGTCGACCGGCCGTGTTTTTTGAGCAATTGCCTGCAAAGCTTGTTGACAGGAGTCGCCACGGCTGACCAGACAACCCCATGTGTTGAGTAATTCACTCATCCCCTGGAGGATATCTTTATTGTCATCGATGATAAGCAGGTGTAAGCCCTCCAGGGCCTTGTCGCTTGAGGGGGCCTCGCGGTGTTGTATTTGATCGCTTTGACCCAGTGGCAGAGTCAGCGAAAAGGCCGATCCTTTGCCGACGCTTGAGGTGATATGGATTTTAATTGCGAGAAGCTGGCAGGTTTTCTTTACCATGGCCAAACCCAGACCGAGTCCTTGGGAGGCATCTCTTTCGGGATTGCCGAGTTGTTGATAGGCAGAAAAAATGCGTTCCTGGTCTGCAGGGGCAATGCCGCAACCACTGTCTTTAATGGTCAGCTGAATGTGTTTTCCCTGTTGCCTGCTGCTGACCTGTACGGATCCTTTGTCGGTATATTTAAGTGCATTACTGAGCAGGTTGCCCAGTACGCCAAAGAGCAGAACCCTGTCGCTGAGTACAATCAGCGGGCTGTCTGCCAAAGTCAGTTGCAGGCCTTTTTTCTTCGCCAGTGGTGAAAAGTTGTTGCCTAGTTCATCAAGCAGGGATTGCAGTCTGAAATGACTCAATACCGGTTTGATGCTGCCACTATCAAGACGAGATATCTCCAGCAGAGCATCAAACATTCCTGCGAGTGAGTCATGGGCCATCTGGATATGATGCAGTGTTTGACGCTGGCGCTGTTCTTTCGTCTGGTTTTCCAGGCTGGCAAGAAAAAGGCCCATGGCATGTAAGGGCTGGCGTAAATCATGACTGACTGCGGCAAGAAATTCGGATTTTGTCTGATTGGCTTGCTCAGCCATGTTGCGTGCCGCCGAAACCTCTTCAAGGAGTTCGCGATTATAAAGATCAGCAGTGATTGATTCCGTGATTGTGCGGTCAAGTCGGCGACTGAAGAAAATGTTGATGGTAAGCAGGATGAAGGCCATGAGGGCAATACCATTTGAAAACAGGCCATCGAGTGTCAGCAAGCGCAAGATGGTGGGTAACAAGATAGCGCTGATGAAGGCAATGAAAGCGGGGCTATAACTTGACAGTGCCGGTAGGGAGCCGACGCTGATAGCGGTCAGTACGAGCAGCAGAAGCAATGTGGTTTCGGAAGCGCTGGAGTCGAAAAAAAGCCAGCTGGCACTGCCCCAGATCAGGCCGCCGATCACCGCTGACAGGACATAGCTTCCGGCCCATTGTCGTAAGGCTTGGTGGCCTGCATGCAGGCATTGCTGAAAACGCCGTTTCATTTGCAGGCGATAGGCAAATAACAGGAGGTTGCTGGCTAGCCAGAGGCTGATTGCCACATGGGAAAAATAAGGCCAAAGCAAAAGGGCGCAGATGAAGTGGACGAGAAGATTCCCGCCCCAGATCAGAGGCCATTGTTTGACAAGCATGCGTAAACGGGCAGCAAAAATCTGTGCGGACAGGCGAGAATGCTTGTTAATCGCTTTTTTCTCCTCATCAGTGTGCTATCGAGTGAGTCGATAATCCCGTCTTGTTCATCCTCGGGCAGTACTTTCGTACTGCCCGCAATGCGGGCTCTTCAGGTAAACTATTGTATGTGTTTGGAAGTGTTTTTGGCTATTGCCGCAGTCGCTATGAGTAATCATATAGTTTTTAAGATCCGGGAGATAAATCATGTTACGAAAAAGATTATTGATCGTGCCCTTGCTGGCCGTGTTAGTGGCCTGGTCGACGAGCGTATCGGCCTTGTCGATCGAGTTGGCACTGGTTATGGATGGTTCCGGCAGTATTAGTGCCACTGATTGGCAAAAGCAGATACAGGGCTATCGAAATGCTTTTTCGACGGGAACGTTCTATGACAATTTTGTTGCTCCGAGCCCGTTTGATACCTTGTATGTCAGCGCCTATACCTTCAGTGGCCTGGTGACACAGTCGATTGCCTGGACGGCGATCACCAATAATAGCCAGGCGACCGCTTTTGGCGATAATTTTCTAACGATTGTACAACCGCGTAATTATACCAATACTGAAGGTGCGCTGAGAGCGGCGACGGATGGCTTGCTGAATAATGGTATCAACGGCGACAAGCTGGTTATCGACATCTCCACCGATGGCCAGCCGACGGCCTGTGCCGGTTATGTCGACCCTTCGCAGCGGGGCTGTGGTAGCGCCTCCTCCGGCACAACAATTGCGACAGTTGCCAAAAGTCGGGCGCTTGCGGCGGCAACGGATGCACGTAACAGCGGTATCTTTGTCAATGCTCTGGGGGTTGGCGGCTTTGTTCAGCCGAGTTTTCTCAATGAGCTGGTTGCCGCCGGTACGGGGGTAGCTCAGGCGGGGTTTTATCTCCAGGCGGATACTTTTGATCAGTTTGCCAGTACCCTGCAAACCAAGCTGGGACGCGAAGTCCGCGGTGTTCCTGAACCGCAGGTTTTATTGCTCATGGTGGGGGGGGTGATGGGTATTCTGGCGTTAGGCCGACGCCGTCAGCAAGGTCAGCTGCTGCGGCCAAGCAATCTAATGAACAGCTGTCAGACAGACATAGCGGCAAACCGCAGCAGCTGAGTTACTGCTCCTGATTGCGCGTAAGGAAGGCGAGCACTGTCCGCGCCGAGATGTGCTGGCGCGGACAGTGCTGCGGCGACAGAAAAGCATGAGCGGAACGGCCCGACGGCGGTTATTTATCCGCAGGGTTTATTGGCTCTAGTTATCACCAAAGACACTGTCAGCATGGACGATTTTCAGGGTGTTGGTTGATCCGGCTGTACCCATGGGGGTGCCGAAGGTCATAACAACCTGGTCATTTTCGGTCACGAGTTCATCATAAAGCATGACCGAGAAGGCATCGCGGGTCGCCCGCTGGGCATCTTTCGGACCGTAATCACCGCGAATCGGTTTCGGAATCACATTACGATAGAGGGTGACACGGCCGGCAGTTGTGCCCAGCGGGGTCAGGGCATAGATGGGTACTCGTGACAGATGTCGGGACATGTAGAGGGCTGTATTGCCGCTCTGGGTGAAGGCCGCGATGGCCTTGATGGGCATCGTATGCGTGACCTCCATCGCCAGTCGGGCGATGCATTCATCGCCGGAATGGGGGGGATAGCGCGGGTCACGTGTTGTCGCTGAGGGCATGACAGGCTGTTTTTCCGCTTCGATACAGGTCCGGTGCATGGCTTCGACGGCTTCTACCGGGTAATTCCCGGCCGCGGTTTCTCCTGACAGCATAATCGCGTCGGTACCATCAAGGACGGCATTGGCGACATCATTAACCTCGGCTCGTGTCGGGATCGGATTGTTGACCATTGATTCCATCATCTGCGTGGCAACGATGACCGGACAGTTGTATTTCGAGGCCATGCGCAGGATCTTTTTTTGCATGGGTGGCACGGCAGCATCACCGATTTCAACGCCGAGATCACCGCGAGCGACCATCACGGCATCCGAGCTTTCCATGATTGATTTCAAATTGTCATCCAGAACGGCTTCCGCTCGTTCGACCTTGGCTACCAGGCCTGCTCGTGATCCTTCGGCCTCGACCAGCGAACGGGCATGGTTCATGTCGTTGCCATCGCAGGGAAAAGAGATGGCAATATAGTCGACGCCAATGGCGCAGGCGGTTTTAATGTCTTCTTTGTCCTTTTCGGTCAGGGCATCAGCGGAAAGGCCGCCACCGGCACGGTTGACGCCTTTATTATTGGATAGTTCACCACCGAGAATGACCTTGCAGTGGATTTCTGGGCCGCGAATTTCAGTGACGTCCATGACGATCAGGCCATCATTCAGGAGTAGGCGGTCACCCGTAGTGACGTCCTTGACCAGCTCTTTATAGGTCAGGCCGACACGTTCGTCATCACCTGCATCGAGGTCGAGGCTGGCATCAAGGATAAAGCTTTGCCCCGGTTCGAGTACCGTTTTTCCCTGCTTGAATTTTCCACAGCGTATTTTGGGCCCTTGCATATCTGCCAGAATGCCGACACACACTTTGTGTTTTGCTGCCGCAGCGCGGATTTTTTCGGCACGTTGACGGTGCTCATCGGCAGTGCCATGGGAGAAGTTCAGGCGCACAACATTGACGCCGGAAGCGACCAGTTGATCCAGTATTTCCAGGGATTCAGAGGCCGGCCCGAGGGTGGCAACGATTTTGGTTCTACGAAATTCACTCATTGTTCGCACATAGGCTCCTTGAGCACGGTAGCGGTTATCCCGGGCATTTTTTCATGCCATGAAATTATTGTCAGCAGTACTAATCGCTGGCTAGGATACCATCTTGTTTAAGGAGTGCATTAATCTCTGGTTTTCTCCCCCTGAAAGCAATGAATAAGGCGAGCGCATCCTCTGAGCCACCACGTTCGAGAATACACTCAAGAAAACGCCGTCCGCAGGACGGATTAAAAATGCCTTGCTGACTAAAGAGGGCAAAGGCGTCACTGGCGAGGACTTCTGCCCATTTGTAACTGTAATAGCCCGCAGCATAACCACCGGCAAAGATGTGCGCGAAGCTGTGAGCAAAACGGTGGTAGGCAGGCAAGTCGATGACGGCAACCTGTTGCCGGGCCTTGTTCAGTTGCGCCGAAATTTGTTCACTACCGAGTGCAGCATCGAAATCCTTGTGCAGGCGAAAATCAAAGAGTGAGAATTCGAGTTGACGGACCATGCGCATGCCGGCCTGAAAATTGCGCGCTGCCAGCAGACGATCGAGCATTTCATCAGGGAGTGGGCTGCCATCTTCAAAATGGCCAGAGATCAGTGGCAATGCTTCGGCCTGCCAGCACCAGTTTTCCATGAACTGGCTTGGTAGTTCGACAGCATCCCAGGCGACGCCCTGAATACCGGCAACAGCCGCTTCGTCAATCCGTGTCAGCATATGCTGCAGACCATGACCAAATTCATGGAACAGGGTTGTTACATCATTGTGGTT
>JALWQD010000082.1 GCA_026994735.1 Gammaproteobacteria bacterium
GATGCCTTGGGCGCAGCACCCCATCGGCGCTCAGCTGGAGATAGAACATGGCCTCGTGGCAATGAGCAGATACGGGCGACGGCTGCCCTCCGCGCTTTTGCAAGACTATGTGCATTTGAGGGCAATGCCCGCGGAAATGCGCGGGCGGGGAGAGGGGCTGTTTCTTGCCGCCCTGTGCTGGCGAATCAAGCAAGAACTGCTGATGGCCTATCAGACACTCGTCATGCCGCTCTATATCCTCCGTTACGAAAGCCTGATCGGCGACAAGGAGGGTGAAATGCAAAGAATACTCGACTTTCTCGAACTGGAGTGGCACCAGGATGTTTTGCAGCACCACAGCCTTCACGAAGGGATATCCACCGGCCTCACCGACAACAAACGGCCTATCGATACCCGCAGCCTGGAAAAATGGAAACGGCAACTGACGGTAAAAGAACTGGAGCAAATCAGACTGATCTGTGAGGAGGCGGCTTCACTCTCTGGTTACACATTGGAGAATAGTTAACACATAATACATTATGTTTGCCAAGCAACTAACTGAATATAATAGTTATTAATAATATACATCCTATCCTACGCCGATTTTTTCGTGCATTTTCCAGGCTATTCAGTTATAATCCACGACTATATATAGCAGATAGCTGGAGGTCGCTGGCCCATGGACTCCTGTATTGCCCGTTGCGCACGACACGTTCACCCTGTTCATCTCGCACTCTTCCTGATCCTCTTGGCCGCCTGCATGCTGAGCCAGCGCGCGGTCGCCGAGCCCCTCAAAAGTGCTGAATTACTGCCCAACCATGGACTGGCCGGACTCAAGGAATATCGCTTCAATAAACAATTGAAGATGCGGGGCTGGCGCCTGACGCCCGGCATGTACCTGGGACAGGCCAAGGTCGCCGGCAAATGGGGGCCGGGGCTGGTGCTGGACCGAGGCAGCCATGCCTATGCCATCAATCATCGCAGCATTTCTTTTTCCATTCGTTTTTGACCTGAAGCGTGCCGGCCCAAGGGCGGCGTTGGCGCCGCTTACCCTGCCAGGCTGGTGCCATGAACCAGCGCGCGCCGGCTGAATACGGCATATCGTATTGCCGGGTTAATAAAACGCCGGGGTTGGCAAATGGCCATCGATGTGTGATTCCTCATAAAACCCAAAACACTTCCCTATTTTAAGGCCTTAATTTTATTAGCTTGACTCTGCTATCGCTAGGGCGTGTTAACACGCCCTAGCAACGTTGCTGGGACGCACGGTTCCTTCGCTTAAAATCTGTATACAGCCATCATAGGCATAGAGCAGGCGAGTCATTAATTGTCTGGTCAACGTAGCACTTGGATTTCAAGATCCAGATCGAGTGTAGCCCATGCTCTGTCCGCAGTCAGCACAGGAAGCGCCTTGTCCATCGCCAATGCCAGACAAACGCGATCCGCGAGTGACAGCCCGTGATTCCTGGTCCGGGACCAGAGGCGTGCAGTTGTTTCCGCCTGCTGCGGCGTAAAAGGCTCAAAGGTTACTCCGACATCAATGAACTCCTGCTGCATCCCTTCGATATCCACCTTGCGCTGCAACGATTTCTGCAGCACCTCGGACCAGTTCACGGCCGAAACGTGGGCTCCCTCCAGGGATGAAGACACCGTTTCACCGCCCGGCTCGTCGTGAAGGAAAGCCAGTAGGGCCGAAGCATCGAGCACGACGCTCATTCGTTCTCGGTCTCGCTAGACGCCTCGTTTCGTCGCTCAGCGATCAGTTCATCCACTAGACTGACGTCCCTGGGGATGTGCCGAAACCGCTCGCGTAACCGCTTTTCAACGGTCTCCCGACGCTCAAATACTAGGCTCTCACCGACCTTTCGGGCCACCAGGCGGTCTCCGGGCTTTAATTTCAAGGCCTTGCGCAGAGCGACAGGGATCACCACCCGGCCCTGCGCGCCGACCTGCACTTCATTGTCAGATGATGTCATCATAGTATCCTCGTGCCACAGTAGTGCACACTGTGTCACAT
>JALWQD010000083.1 GCA_026994735.1 Gammaproteobacteria bacterium
CGTTACAGCAGTGGTGAGTTGGCTCCCAGTGTGAAATAAGCATTATTGTATTTGACAAAAAAGGGGCGCTTGGCGCCCCTTTTTTGTTTCTGCTTGATGGCCAGGTAGCGATGATTTTGCGTTGCCCGGGTAGGAGGATGGCTCAGCCTGGATAATAGCCGCGATACCAGTCGACAAAGCGCTGGATTCCGTCTTCTATTGTGGTGGCAGGGCGGAAGCCAACATCACGAATCAGGTCATCGACATCGGCATAGGTTGCCGGCACATCACCTGGTTGCAGCGGTAACAGGTTCATGGTGGCCTTTTTGCCTAGGGCTGACTCAAGGACTTCGATAAAGTGTAGTAACTCAACAGGCTGGTTATTGCCGATATTGTAGATACGGTAAGGCGCCCGGCTGATGGACGGGTCATTAGTTTCTCCTGTCCAGTCAGGGGTCGCCGCAGGTATGTGATCGAGCGTCCTGACGACACCTTCAACGATATCATCGATATAGGTAAAATCACGGCGGCAAAGGCCATGATTATAGACATCAATGGCTTCGCCGGCGAGGATCTTGCGGGTAAAGATAAAGAGTGCCATGTCGGGCCGACCCCATGGGCCGTACACGGTGAAGAATCGCAGCCCGGTGGTCGGCAGGTTGTAGAGATGGCTGTAGGTATGGGCCATTAATTCATTGGCTTTCTTGCTTGCGGCATAAAGGCTGACTGGGTGATCAACGTTGTCATGAACCGAGAAGGGCATTTGTGTGTTCGACCCGTAAACGGAGCTGCTGGAGGCATAGACCAGATGCTGAATGCCTTGATGACGACAGCCTTCGAGGATGTTGACGAAGCCGACAAGATTACTGTCAACATAGGCATGCGGATTGATCAGTGAGTAGCGGACGCCGGCCTGGGCGGCGAGATTAACGACACGCTCTGGCTGATAGCGACTGAAAATATTGGCGATGGCTTCCCTGTCTTCGAGGTTAGCGCGAACATCGGTAAAACCATCCTCAGCCAGTAATGGTTCGAGGCGGGCCTTTTTGAGTTCGACATCATAATAATCATTGAGATTATCAATGCCGATGACGTCATCCCCGCGTGCCAGCAGGCGCTGTGCAAGATGGGAGCCGATGAAACCGGCTGTACCTGTAATGAGGACCTTCATGTGCCTATCCTGCGGTGATTGTGCGTTGACGGAAAAGGTCAGAGACGACCATCGACCTCTGTTTTTGGCAGTAGGGATTTGGTATCAAAGATAATAGACTTTTGACGGCATAATCGGCGTATGCCGGCGCTGCCCATAGTACGGAATTCCTGATGCGAGACAGCGATGATAACGGCGTCATAGTTATCTTCAGCAAGGCTGTCGAGTAGCTCAATGCCGTATTCGGTGGCGGCCTCGGACTTGTCTGCCCAAGGGTCAAAGACATCGACTTCGGTTTGATAGCTCTTGAGTTCTTCGATAATATCAATGACGCGAGTATTGCGCAGGTCAGGACAATCTTCCTTGAAGGTCAGGCCGAGAATCAGGACCCGGGCGTCAACAACATTGATGCGTGCCTGGATCATGAGTTTGATAACACGTTCGGCGACATAGCTTCCCATACCATCATTGATGCGGCGGCCGGCAAGAATGACTTCCGGGTGATAGCCGATTTCCTGTGCCTTGTGGGTCAGGTAGTAAGGGTCGACACCGATACAGTGGCCGCCAACAAGGCCGGGGCGAAAGGGCAGAAAGTTCCATTTGGTGCCGGCGGCCTCAAGGACTTCAAGGGTGTCGATGCCGAGGCGGTTGAATATCAACGCCAGTTCGTTGATAAGGGCAATGTTGAGGTCACGTTGCGTGTTTTCGATGACTTTCGCTGCCTCCGCGACACGAATGCTGCTGGCCTTATGCGTGCCTGCCGCGATGATTTCACGATACAGGGCATCAACACGGTCAGCGGTTTCTGGCGTCGAACCGGCAGTAATCTTGGTGATCGTTTCGAGGCGGTGAACCTTGTCGCCCGGGTTGATTCGTTCGGGGCTGTAACCCGTATAAAAGTCCTTGTTATGTTTGAGGCCAGACAAGCGTTCAAGGATAGGAACACAGACTTCGTCGGTGCAGCCGGGGTAGACCGTCGATTCGAAGATGACGGTATCACCCTTTGTGAGCAAGCTGCCGACTGCCTCACTGGCACCAACCACCGGACTAAGATCAGGGCGCTTGAATTCATCAATCGGTGTCGGAACGGTAACGATATAGATATTGCAGTCCTGTAGTTGAGCCACTTCATCTGTGATCGTCAATTGCTTGGCCGCAGCCAATTCCTCGCGCGTGCATTCGAGGGAGCTGTCGTGACCCTGGCGTAATTCAAGAATACGCTGGCGATTGATATCGAGGCCTATGGTCGGGTGTTTGCGGCCAAAAGCGACGGCGAGTGGCAATCCAACATAACCGAGGCCAACGACACCGATACGATAGGCTTCTTGTCTGCTCATAAGGCATTTTTCTCTTGCTGGTTAATGGGCCGGATCATTTTACTTTTGTTGTCGGTCACGGCCAATGGAATAATAATTAAAACCCTCTGCCTGGATCAGTTCAGGGTTATAGAGGTTACGGCCATCAAAGATCGTGGCTTCATTCATGTTTTCTTTTAATTGAGAAAAATTAGGGCTGCGAAAGAGGTTCCATTCGGTAACAATGACCAGGGCATCGACATTTTCGGTGGCACTGTCCGGGTTGGAGCAGAGAGTCAAGTCAGCCCTGTCACCATAAATACGTTGGGCTTCATTCATGGCTTCTGGATCATATGCCCTGACAGTGGCACCTGCTTGCCAGAGAGCTTCGATGAGCGTTCTGCTGGGGGCATCGCGCATATCATCGGTGTTCGGCTTGAAGGACAGCCCCCAGAGGCCGATTGTTTTGCCGGCAAGATTATTCTGGAAATGTTCGCTGATCTTGCTAAAGAGAAGCGTTTTTTGGCGTTCATTGACGGACTCGACGGCTTCCAGAAGATCTGCCTGATAGGAAACGTCTTTGGCTGTCTTTGCCAGTGCCTTGACATCTTTCGGGAAGCAGGAGCCGCCATAGCCGCAGCCAGGGTAGATAAAATGATAGCCGATGCGTGGATCAGCACCAATGCCGAGACGTACCTGTTCAATATCTGCTCCCAGCCTTTCGGAGAGATTGGCCAGTTCGTTCATGAAGCTGATTTTTGTTGCAAGCATGGCATTAGCAGCGTATTTGGTCAGTTCGGCTGAGCGGATATCCATTTCAACGAGGCGGTTGTGGTTGCGATTGAAAGGGGCATAGAGAACACGTAACAATTCGGTTGTACGTGGGTTATCGGTACCGATAACGATACGGTCCGGTTTCATGAAATCATCGATAGCCGCTCCTTCCTTGAGGAATTCAGGGTTGGAGACAACATCGAATTCCTCCGCTTGGCTACGGCTGCTGAGGGCTTGCTGCATGACTTCACGGACACGATCGGCAGTCCCTACCGGAACCGTCGACTTGTCGACGATGATGCGATAGCCATCCATCCGTTCACCGATGCTGCGTGCGACAGCGAGAACATATTGCAGATCCGCCGAGCCATCTTCGTCAGGGGGAGTGCCGACAGCGATGAACTGAAAGAGGCCATGAGCAACGGCTTCATCAATATCGGTGGTGAAGCGTAAGCGGTTTGCCTGACTGTTCTGGATGACCATGTCCTCAAGGCCGGGTTCGTAGATCGGAATTTGGCCCTGACAGAGCATATTGATTTTTTCAGCATCGACATCGACACAGAGAACATCGTTGCCGACTTCTGCGAGACAAGCGCCCGTTACCAGCCCGACATACCCCGAACCAAAGATAGTGATTTTCATTTCCTGATTGAACTCCCTGCTTCTTATGTCAATATGTCGGCAGTTTGCCGTATTTCATCATTGCGTGATTCTATGTGACGCTATCAGGGCTTGCAATCAAACGCTGTAAAAAGGTGCGTATTTAAGCGGCCACTGAGGCTACAGGCCGCTGATTGCTTGGCAATAGGTTTTGATACGCAGATTTTTATCGATGCATGCTGCGATTCGGTGCTGAAATCAGGCCAAAGTCGGGGTAAGGGTGTTAGTATCATTCTTTAATGTAATTGGCACGATTGTGACATCCGAACTCCTTTCGAGAAGAGTGAGGCTAGGAAGGCAATCCCAATGGATATCTGGCTGAGTTCTCACGCTTGTTAGGACACTGTTTTGCAAAAAATCCGTTTCTGGATGTTTATTTTTCCGTGTACCCGCAGGTAACTATTGCTGTAGGTTTTTATGATGACTGATGCGCGACTATTAATAACGGCCAGTTATGGTTCAGCGATGCTGGCCTATTTTATGCTGGCGGTCTTGTTGGTCACTGCCTGGCGAGGTCGTTTAGAAGGTGGCTTGCTGACATTATCGGTACTTGTGTCCGTTATTTGGAGCGCTTTGGCGGCATTGCTGGCCTATGTTGGTGAGGGGCAGCCCGCCTTGTACCTGGCAACGATGGTTGCCGAAATTATTCGTGATGTTTGCTGGTTACTTTTTCTATTGCGTTTGTTGGGGCTGCATGATGACAGCAGACGTTCATTATGGATGCCCCCGCTCCTCGGGCTTGTCGCTATTTTGGCCTCACTGGTCATGTACTTGGGTGCCGCTAGTTTGCAGGCTCAGGCCAAGCTGGCGCTGATGTTTATGCTGTTATTGCTGGCCATCCTGGGTTTGATGAAAGTCGAACAGGTTTATCGTTTGATGCCAAGTACTAAGCGTCACCTGGTCAAGTTTTTATGTTGTGCCCTGGGGGCTCTCTTTGCTTATGATTTTTTTCTTTATTCTGAAGGCCTGCTCTATGGCCATATTGATTACTCTCTTTGGGGCGCGCGTGGGCTGGTCAATACCATTGTGATTCCCCTCATTGCGGTAACGGCAGCGCGCAATCCTCAATGGTCTGTCGATATATTTGTTTCCCGTAGCGTTATTTTTCATTCGACAGCGGTAATCGGGGCAGGTATTTATCTACTGGCAATGGCAGCAGGTGGTTACTATATTCGACATTATGGTGGGGACTGGGGGGGGATTGCCCAGGCTGCCTTTATGTTTGCAGCGGCTTTGTTATTACTGGTTGTCATGCTTTCCGACCGCTTCCGGGCGAAAGTCCGGGTGTTCTTCAATAAGCATTTCTATAGTTATAAGTATGATTATCGACGTGAATGGTTGCGTTTTACGCAAGCACTGGCTACGGCCGGAGAGGGGGAAGTTGTTTACCAGCGCCTGATTAAGGCAATGGCCGCAATTGCAGAAAGCAGTGGCGGCGTGCTTTGGGTTGAAGATGGGGGGGGGGTATTGATATTACGTGCTCGTGAAGCGGGTAACAATCATGTGTTTGATGATCATTTGGACGATTTGGCGGGCAACAGTTCTCTCGCTTCCTTTTTGTTAAAGTCAGGCTGGCTCGTTGACATTAATGATTACCGGCGTAATCCGGAGAGCTATGCCGGGCTTGAGTTGCCATCCTTCCTCTTGTCATCGCAGCGATATTGGTTGGTGATTCCGCTGGTCTATCAGCAGCAGTTATTAGCAATACTGGTTCTTAATCAACCGACAAACCGACATTCTATAGACTGGGAAGATTGTGATGTTTTGAAAACGGCGGCATTACAGGCGGCGGTTCATCTGGCCCAGTATGAGTCTTCGCAAGCCTTGAGTGATGCGCGTCAATTCGAGGCCTTCAATCAGTTGTCAGCATTTATTATTCACGACCTGAAAAATCTGATTGCCCAGCTATCCTTGTTGCTGCAGAATGCCGAACGGCATGCGGATGACCCGGAATTTGTGAAAGATATGCTGATAACAGTCGATAATTCAGTTGGTCGTATGAATAAACTCCTTGCCCGCTTGCGATCAGGGCGGCAGCAGCAGGAAGCGGCCAGTGTTGTTGCTTTATCCCGCTTGGTCGAGAAGGTTATCGGTGAAAAATCATCGTCACTGCCTTGTCCCAAGGCGGGTGCTCTGTTGGCAACAGCAACCGTACTGGCAGATTCCGAGCGCCTGCAAATGGTTGTCGGTCATATTGTCCAAAACGCAATTGATGCGACGCCGGCAGATGGAGAAATCACTATCGATATGTTACTTCAGGGTGACAATGTGTTGCTTGAGATTGCGGATAGTGGCTGTGGTATGTCCATGGACTTCATTCGTGATCGCCTCTTCCGGCCATTTGTCAGCACAAAAGGGGAAGGCAATATGGGTGTAGGGGTCTATGAGGCACGCCAATTCCTGCGCCAGATGGGAGGGGATATTGAAGTGCGGAGCAATGAGGGAGAGGGCACTCGCTTTATCATGCGCATGCCGGTACATAGCGAAGAGAAAAGCGAGGCGCAGAGTTAATGGTCAGATCGGTACGTAATTTATTAGTGGTTGAAGATGACCAGGGGTTGCAACGGCAGCTGAAATGGAGTTTCGAAGACTATAAAGTCACTGTCGTTGAAAATCGTGAGCAGGCCCTGGAGCATATTCGTAGCCGTCGCTTCCCCGTTGTGACATTAGATTTGGGGTTGCCGCCCGATATCGATGGCGCCACAGAGGGCTTGCGTGCTCTTGAGGAAATGCTGGCGATAGTCCCTGAGACTAAAATTATCGTCGTTTCAGGTAATGATGACCGTGCAAATGCTATTCAGGCAGTCGCTTCCGGGGCTTATGACTTTTACTGTAAGCCGATCGAGATAGAAACCCTGCAGTTGATTATTGACAGGGCCTGGCACCTCTATAACCTTGAGGCAGACTATCGCAAGGCAATGAAGTCGTCGACGACGGTTTCGCTGGATGAGATTGTTGCTGCTAGCCCCGTTATGAATACCGTTGCGCGTACCATTGAAAAAGTTGCTCCCTCGGATGTCACGATCCTGATAAAAGGTGAAAGTGGTACAGGTAAGGAGCTGATTGCGAAAGCGATTCATCGCTTAAGCCCTCGTGTTGATGGTGAACTTGTCGCCATTAACTGTGCGGCGATACCGGATACCTTGCTTGAAAGTGAGCTGTTTGGTTATGAGAAGGGTGCTTTTACCGGTGCGACGAAGCGCAAGATTGGTCGTATTGAATATGCCGCAGGTGGGACACTGTTTCTCGATGAAATTGGTGATATTCCGCAGTTATTGCAGGCAAAATTACTGCGCTTTTTGCAAGAGCGCGTTGTTCAGCGTCTGGGAGGGCATGAAGAGGTCCCTGTCGATGTCCGCGTTGTTTGTGCGACGCACCAAAACTTGCAAGAAAAAATTGCCGAGGGTACTTTTCGAGAAGATTTATTTTATCGTATCGGTGAAATTGCGATTGATCTGCCGGCATTGCGAGAGCGTGCAGGTGATGAGCTGTTACTGGCAAAGTTTTTCTTTGAACGTTATCGGGAGCAATACAAGAGTAAGTGCAGAGGGCTTTCCCCTGAGGCCATGCAAGCCATTGAACGACATCGCTGGCCAGGCAATGTGCGTGAATTGGAAAGTGCTGTCAAGCGTGCTGTCATCATGTCAGAAGGACGGTATGTCAGTGCCGATGACCTGGGTTTACAGGCAGATCATGATGATGGCCAAAATGAGCCCTTGCTGAGTTTGAGAGAAGCACGGGAAATGGCCGAGAAAAGTACCATTGTTCGTGTTCTGACTGTCCTTAACGACAATGTTTCCCGGGCTTCCGAGGTATTGGGTGTCAGTCGCCCAACACTCTATGGCCTGATGGAAAAGTATGGTCTTAAATAGTTTGCAGGAAATGACAGCAAGTACGACGTCATGGCAAAGAAAGAGTTTGTTAGGGGTGTTTTTTGTCGGCTTGATCTTGATTGTTATCGGCTTTCGTGAAACAAGCTTATTGTTTGCTGATATCTGGTTTGATAGTAACAGCAATTATGGTCATGGTTTTCTTGTTCTCGGGCTTTCATTGTATTGTCTCTGGTATCGTCGCGAAGAATTGCAGCAAGCGAAATTACAGCCCCGTTTGTCGGGGCTTTTACTGTTGGCGATGGGCAGTCTCCTGTGGGGGCTTGCGCAACTTGTAAGTATCGGGATTGTTCAACAAGTGGTCACGATGGCGCTGTTGCCGGTACTTGTCTGGACCTGTTTTGGCT
>JALWQD010000084.1 GCA_026994735.1 Gammaproteobacteria bacterium
ACAAAACATGACTGTGCCGCGCTGCCGAAGTGCTGATGTTGTTCGAGGGCGATAAAATAGCGTAACTGTTTCAGTGTCGGAAGATTCATTCGTTGGCACCTTGGTGGCAATGATTGATGGGGTTCTTTTATCCTATAAAATGAATCAAAATAATTCAAATAATCTATTTTACAATTCATTATTGTCGGCCTAGACTGGTGTTGTCGCGGTGATGGGGCCGTAAAGCAGGCTCTTCAAATGGCCAGGAGGCGAAGACAATGAATATTTCTCGTGATGTATTACTACAGGCATTGAATAAGGATCTCGAATGGGAATATGCGGCAGCGATACAGTATATCCAGCATGCGTCGGTCATTACCGGTCCGGAGTATGACGGTATTCAGAAAGAGTTGATTATTCATTCCCAGGAAGAGATGCAGCATGCTGTGATGCTTTCGGAACAGATCGATTTTCTCGGCGGCGTGCCGGTTTGTCAGGTTGAGAAGATTGAGTTATCGGTCAACAGTCAGGCAATGTTGCAACAGGATTTAATCGGTGAAGACAATGCGATCAGGCGTTATAAAGAACGTATCTATCAAGCGGAACAGATGCGCGAGTATGGTCTTCGCCGGGTTATTGAAGATATCTTGATCCAAGAGGAAGAGCATAAACGTGATTTGCTTACAGTCATTCACTGTGGATGATTTAAGAAAAAAGAATTTTAACAGGAGAATAAGGAGAGACAAATGATGATTAAACGAGGCGTTGTAGGTATTGCCCTGTTGACATATTTACTGGCACCGGGTCTGGCAATAGCAGAGGATTTGGCCGATTGGGTGCTGCCGGCTGTGCCCGTGCCGAAAGATAACCCCCAGAATGATGCCAAGATTGCCCTTGGTCATCAATTGGCTTTCGATGTCCGTTTATCAAAAAATAACTCGATGAATTGTGCCGGTTGTCATTTGCCTTTCGCGGGCGGCGGCGGGCATACAGCGAGGGCATTTGGGCATGGTGGCGAGCTTGGTCGATGGACGCCATCCTGGGTCAACTCGGCCTATTATACGAGCCAGTTCTGGGATGGCAGAGCTGCCTCGCTGGAAGAGCAGACGGGCGCCTTGCCCGGTCATATGGGGCCTATTTCTGCCGGCGGTGAGATGGCCGGAGATGTTGATGCCATCGTGCGCAAACTGGCAGCAATTCCTGCCTACCAGGCATCATTCAAAGCGGTCTTTGGTGAAGCCGTTAAACGCGAGAATATTGCCAAGGCAATCGCCTCTTTTGAACGTACACTGGTCGCCAGTGAGGCTCCTTTTCAACGTTACGCAAAAGGTGATGAGACAGCAATTTCAGCGGCGGCCAAGCGTGGTTTTGAGTTGTTTCGTGGCAAGGCACTTTGTGTTACCTGTCATACTCCACCGCTGTTAACCGATAATGCCTTTCATAATATCGGTGTGCCCCAGGTCGGGCCATTGCAGGAAGACCTTGGACGTTATGAGGTGACACATAACGATGCCGATAAACGGGCCTTCAAAACACCCTCATTATACAATTCAGGGTCCTTTAAATTCTTTATGCATGACGGTGCGCTGGCGACAATGGCAGATGTCATTGAACACTACAATAAAGGCGGTAATGCCAGTGACCGCCATCAGGATCCGTTGATGCGTCCGTTGAAGATGAGTGCAGCAGAAATGGTTGACCTTGAAGCCTTTATGATGACCCTTACCGATGAACGACTGAATCAGATTGCGCGCCCGCAACTGCCCTGATCAGGTATCATGTTATAGGTTCTAAGTATTGCTGCCAGCCCGGTTGAAATAGTCAATACCGGGGTGGCAGCTACGAGCCTGCAGACAGAAGCAAGAGGTTTTGCTATGAAAGAAATCATGGGCATCAATCACATTGGTATCCGAGTCAGTGGCTTGCAGGCAGCCAGGGCTTTTTATGAGCGGCTGGGGTTTGAGTTTATTGTCGGCCCAATAGGTCCGGAGCCTGTTGCTGTTATGGCTCATCCCGCTGGCGTTGTTATCAATTTGATTCTCAATGGCAGTGACAGCACGCTGGGTAATGTCCTCATGGATGTGTCGGAGAAATACCCAGGCTATACCCATTTTGCTTTCGATATCAGCAATATCAAGATGGCTCAGGCATCTATTGAAGAGGCGCAAATCACTATTACTGAGGGGCCAGTTGCATTGCCGAATGGTGACGTCATGTTCTTTATCCGTGACCCGGATGGAAACGTTATCGAATTTCATCAGAATGCTGGTTGTTGATGAACTGCCCGCTGTGACCGGGTGAGTTAGAGCAGACCTCGTTCGGCGAGTGAGGTCACTTCACCGTCACCAATAATCAGGTGATCGAGTGTTCTGATATCAATTAATTCCAGGGTTTCTTTCAGTCGTCGAGTGATTGAGATATCGGCTTGACTGGGTTCGGCGATTCCTGATGGATGGTTATGGGCAAAGATTACTGCCGCAGCATTGATGTGTAGTGCCTCGCGAACGATCTCCCGAGGATGAACACTGGCACCATTGATGGTGCCCTGGCTGAGTTCGCGAAAGGCGATGATCCGGTGGCGGTTGTCGAGAAAGATAGCGGCAAAGACTTCATGGGGACGGCTGCGTAATTGCAGGCTCAGATAACGGCGGGTATCCTCCGGTGAGCCGAGGATGTCACCGCGTTTGAGTCCTTCCTGTAAATGTCGGCGACTCATTTCCAGTGTTGCCTGCAACTGGGCATAACGGGCCAGACTCAGGCCTGGACTGCGACAAAAGCGTTGGCGATCTGCTTCCAGCAGGGGGCGCAAGCCGCCGTATTCACTGAGCAGTCTGCGGGCCAGTTCGACGGCAGAGCATCCGCGCAGGCCAGTGCGGAGGAAAATAGCTAATAATTCGGCATCGGATAGAGCTGCCGGACCTTGTTGGTAAAGCCTTTCTCGCGGGCGTTCGGCCTCAGGCCAGTCGCTGATTGCCATCATGACACTCCTTGTCGTTGGCGGGTAGGCGCAATTTTCCTTCTGAAATGTTATCTTTGCGCCCTTTGTTGGATGATCATAAACAGCAATGACCAGACTCGCAAACAGACATATCCTGCTCGCTGTCAGTGGCAGCATCGCAGCCTACAAATCGGCCGACCTAATTCGTCGTTTGCGCGCCGAGGCTGCTGAAGTACGTGTTGTGATGACCGCCTCGGCAGCGGCCTTTGTTACGCCATTGACACTGCAAGCCTTATCGGGCTTTCCTGTTGCCTGCCAGCATCTTGATGGTGCCAGCGAGGCAGCTATGGATCATATTTCCCTTGCTCGCTGGGCCGATGCCAACCTCATTGCCCCGGCAACAGCAAACAGGCTGGCACGTTTGCGACAAGGTTTGGCCGATGACCTGCTCGGTGATATTTGTTTGGCAAGTGCGGCACCTTTATTCCTCGCCCCGGCCATGAACCGGCAGATGTGGGCACATGCGGCTACCCAGGAAAATGTCGCTGTGCTGCGTCAGCGAGGCGCCTTTTTTATCGGCCCGGATACGGGTGAACAGGCTTGTGGGGAGGTCGGTGACGGGCGTATGAGTGATGTCGCCGTGATTGTTGATCAGATCGTTGCTCGGCTGTCAGGTACAGGGGTTCTGCAGGGGCAGCATGTGCTGATTACTGCCGGCCCGACACATGAACCGATCGACCCGGTACGTTTTATCAGCAATCACAGCTCCGGCCGTATGGGCTACGCTTTAGCGCAAGCTGCTGTAGCGGCCGGAGCGATTGTGACGCTGATCAGTGGTCCCGTTTCGCTGGCAGTTCCTGAGGCTGTTGAGTGCCATCGGGTGACGACAGCCGAGGAAATGGCCGCGGCAGTCCTGGCGCAGACGGATGACGTTGATATTTTTATTGCAGCTGCAGCTGTTGGTGATTATCGAGCGACGACCGTGGCGACTGACAAGGTCAAAAAAAATGCCGCCGAGTGGTTGCTATCGCTGAGCCGAAATGTCGACATTCTGGCGACGGTTTCGAAGGCAGAAAAACGTCCCTTTTGTGTCGGCTTTGCTGCCGAAACGACGCAGCTGAGTCATTTTGCCCAGAGTAAACTGGCAGCGAAACAGCTGGACATGATTGCGGCCAATGAAGTCGGTTTGCCTGATCGTGGTTTTAATAGCGAACAAAATGCCTTGCAGCTGTTTTGGCCTGGAGGAGGCCAACGCTTGCCATTGGCGGACAAACAGGTCTTGGCACGGACACTGATAACTATTATTGCGGAGAGATTCCATGCGCAACATTCAACTACAGATTCTTGATTCCAGGCTGGGCAGCGAATGGCCTTTGCCCGATTACGCAACTTCGGGTTCAGCCGGTATTGATCTGCGTGCCTGCCTTGATGAACCATTAGCTTTAGCTGCCGGTAAAACAGAGTTGATACCCACGGGGATGGCGATCCATATTGCCGATCCGACACTGGCTGCTGTGATTCTGCCACGTTCCGGGCTTGGTCATAAACACGGTATCGTACTCGGTAATCTCGTCGGTTTGATCGATTCCGATTATCAGGGACAGTTATTTGTTTCCTGCTGGAATCGTTCCGATCAGCCTTTTACACTGCAGAGTGGAGAACGCCTGGCACAACTTGTTTTTGTGCCTGTTGTGCAAGCACACTTTGATATCGTCGAATCATTCACTGAAAGTCAACGTGGCGATGGCGGTTTTGGCCATTCGGGACGGCACTGATTTCTTGAGCTAACTTCAACATGAGAAGCCTATGAGCGTACAGCAGCAGAAAGCCCCGGAGGCAATTTTCAAGGCCTATGATATCCGCGGTATCGTCGGCCAGACACTGACCGATGAAATTGTCTACGAACTGGGACGGGCGATTGGTAGTGAAGCCCGCTCCAGTGGGCAGAAAGAAATTGTCATTGCCCGTGATGGACGTCTTTCGGGGCCAGCGTTTAGTGCTGCTCTGAGTCGTGGCTTGCAAGATAGTGGTCTGGATGTGACAGACCTTGGTCAAGTGCCGACACCGGTACTTTATTTTGCCGCCCATGTGCACGGCACGGGTACGGGCGTGATGGTGACAGGTAGCCATAACCCGCCAGATTACAATGGTTTTAAAATGATGATCGCTGGCGACACCTTGGCCGGCGAGCAGATTCAGCGTCTCCGGCAGCGGATTATATCGGCGGATTTTGAAAGTGGCCAAGGGCGTTATCAAGCGCTCGATTTGGGGCAGCAATATATCGATCGTATCTGTGCCGATATCAAACTCGTGCGGCCGATGAAAATTGTTGTGGATAGTGGCAATGGCGTTGCCGGTGAGCTTGCGCCGCGTTTATTACGTGCCCTCGGTTGTGAAGTTATCGAATTGTTTTGCGAGATTGATGGCCATTTTCCGAATCATCATCCGGACCCGAGTCAACATGAGAATCTGGTTGACCTGATTGCTGCGGTTGCTCAACAGCAGGCTGATATTGGTCTTGCTTTTGACGGCGATGGTGATCGTCTTGGCGTAATCGATGAGCAAGGGCAGGTGATCTGGCCAGACCGCCAAATCATGCTTTTTGCTGAAGATATTATTGCCCGGCACCCCGGTGGCGAGATACTTTATGATGTGAAATGTTCGCGTCACCTGGCCCGTGTAATCACTGACGTGGGCGGTACCCCTATTATGTGGCAGACGGGTCATTCGCTGATTAAGGCCAGGATGCGCGAGAGTGACGTGCTGCTTGCCGGTGAAATGAGTGGCCATATCTTTTTCAAGGAACGTTGGTACGGTTTTGATGATGCCCTTTATACGGCTGCCCGACTGCTTGAGATTGTTGCTGCCCGCATGCAGTCCGTTTCAGCGATTTTTGCTGCCTTGCCGAATGCGATTAGTACGCCGGAATTGCGTCTGACATTGCCCGAGGGTGAACACTTCAAATTTATGGCGCGTTTTAGTCGTGACGCCAATTTTCCTGATGCCGAAGTGATCACGATTGATGGCCTCCGTGTTGAGTTTAAAGATGGCTGGGGGCTGGTCAGAGCATCGAATACCACACCCTCATTGATATTACGCTTTGAGGCCGATAATGAAACGGCGCTCGAACGCATTAAAGAACGCTTTCGTCAGGCCATGTTGGCCGTGGATGCGACACTTGAACTCGGTTTTTAATTGCAGGAGTGAAATGATGCCCTTAACTGCATCCAGTGCTGCCCAAAAGGCTCATATCCTCAATGAGGCACTGCCGTATATTCAGCGTTTTGCAGGTAAAACGGTCGTTATTAAATATGGTGGCAATGCCATGGTTGACCCGGCTCTGAAGGACAGTTTTGCCCGCGATATTATTCTTATGAAGCTGGTTGGTATCAATGTCGTCGTTGTCCATGGTGGTGGGCCACAGATTGGTGAATTGCTGGCACGGGTTGGCAAGGAAAGTCGTTTCGTTGATGGGATGCGGGTGACTGATCGCGAGACGATGGATATTGTCGAGATGGTCTTGGGCGGCCAGGTCAATAAGGAAATTGTCAGTCTGATTAATCGTAATGGTGGCTCGGCAGTCGGTCTGACCGGTAAGGATGGCGATTTGATCCGTGCGGCCAAATTGAGGGTCTCGGCCAATTCACCGGAGGCGCAGGCGTCGGAAATTATCGATATTGGTCATGTCGGTGAGGTGCAATCAATCAATACCGATGTTGTTGACATGCTCGTTGGCGGTAATTTTATACCTGTTATTGCGCCGATAGGCGTTGGCAAGGATGGCGCTTCGCTGAATATCAATGCTGACCTGGTCGCAAGTAAAATGGCTGAAGTGATGAGTGCAGAGAAGCTGATTCTGTTGACGAATACTGCCGGTGTTCTTGATCGTCATGAAAAGGTTGTTTCGGGCCTGCAACCTGAAGATGTGGATGCCCTGATTAAAGATGGCTCGATCTACGGCGGTATGTTACCGAAGGTGCGCTGTGCCATTGAAGCTGTTCGTGGCGGTGTTCAGTCGGCCCATATCATTGATGGTCGTGTGCAACATGCCGTGTTACTGGAAATCTTCACTGACCAGGGTGTTGGCACCTTGATCCATCGCTGAAACGATGACAGAAATGATGGCCGGGGGTGTGATTGAGCAGTTTTGACCAGGGCCTGTTGTTTGTCATCTCAGCCCTTGCCAATCTGCTTTCAGCACTTGCAGGTGGTGGCGCTGGCCTGATCCAGTTGCCTGCTCTGATCTTTCTTGGTTTGCCCTTCGCTATTGCACTGGCAACTCACAAGGTTGCCAGTGTCGCACTGGGTGTTGGCGCAACGTTACGTTTTATGCGCAGTGGTTTGCTTGAGCGACGTTTGGCCCTGCTGATCCTGTTTTCCGGCCTGCCTGGCGTTATCCTCGGAGCATCCCTGATCTTGCAGGTGCCCGAGAGAATAGCAGAGCTTGCATTGGGGATGCTGACGTTGGCCTTGAGTGGGTATTCATTTTTTCAGCCCGAACTGGGGGTGGTTTCAGTCAATCGTCATCGTCGGGGCCGTGCCTATTGGCAGGGTGGTTTGATGTTATTTTCGATCGCTGTTCTCAATGGTTCGTTGACTTCCGGGACAGGGCTGTTTGTCACCCTCTGGCTGGTGCGCTGGTATGGGCTTGAGTACCGAGTTGCCGTTGCCTATACGCTCATTCTTGTTGGTCTGTTTTGGAATGGCACGGGCGCCCTGGTTTTGGGGCTGCAGGGTGAAATACGCTGGCACTGGTTGCCGGCTTTGTTGGTAGGGTCCTTGCTGGGAGGTTATCTCGGTGCTCATTTAGCGATGATAAAGGGTAATCGTCTGGTCAAGCGCTGTTTTGAGATGGTGACACTCTTGCTCGGTTTGAAATTGCTCGTTGGCTAGTGTCTGGAAGCAGGATATGTATTCTGTCTATCCTGATAGAGAAAGAATCTTTCCGCTCGGATGACAAAAAGGGAGCGTGAATAACGGCCCCATGAAGGTGGTTCGAAAGCATCAGACGGGTGGTTATTATTTTTTGCCGATACGGGGTTCTTCTCCCTTTAACAGGCGCGAAATATTTGCCTTGTGTCTATAGAATAGGAGGGCGCTGATGATGGTGAAGAGCAGGCTGTAGACAGGTTCATGGAGCAGTGGCCAGCTTAACAAAGGGGCAGCAG
>JALWQD010000085.1 GCA_026994735.1 Gammaproteobacteria bacterium
GTACAGTTGCTGCAGGAGACTTTTTCTGCGCGTATTCTCGATGACAGTATTGCTCCTCTGACGGATGACTGATGGATATGATATAGCGGATATTTTCTGCTATGCCGAAGGAGACGAGTCTTGATCTCGAACGAGACAGGAAATAAGCAACAGAATGGAGGTTTGATATGAAAGGTGGATTAGGCAATATCATGAAGCAGGCGCAGAAGATGCAGGCCGATATGGAGAAGGCGCAGGCAGAATTGGCTAACCTTGAAATTACCGGTCAGTCTGGCGGTGGTTTGGTCAGCGTGACCATGACTGGGCGTCATGATGTCCGTAGAGTCAGTATTGATGATAGCCTTTTTGATGACAAGGAAATGCTTGAAGATCTGATTTCTGCAGCAATTAACGATGCTGTCCGTCGTGTTGAGGAAGCGAGCAAAGAACGGATGGCTGATATGACCAGTGGCATACCATTGCCTCCCGGGATGAAACTGCCCTTTTAATTGATGACTACAGACGCATCATCGTTGATTGAGCGCTTGATAGGTGCCTTGCGCTGTTTGCCTGGCGTTGGCCCAAAGACGGCGCAGCGGATGACCTACCATTTACTTGAGCGTGATCGTGAGGGGGCTTTGCATTTGGCCAGAACCTTGCGGGCAGCCGCAGAAGAGGTTGGTCACTGTCGTCAATGCCGTAATCTCAGTGAATTATCGTGCTGTCATATTTGCGCCGATGACAGCCGGGAGCCAAGATTGCTCTGTGTTGTCGAGAGCCCTGCCGATGTCCTCGCGGTCGAGCAATCGACCAGCTATCGGGGACAGTATTTTGTCCTGATGGGACATTTGTCACCATTAGATGGGATTGGTGTAGAGGATATCGGTCTTGACCTGTTTGAGCAGCGTCTGCAAGAAGGGGTAGTCGAGGAAGTCATTCTGGCAACCAATCCGACCGTTGAGGGGGAAGCGACCGCGCATTATATTGCCACGCTAGCGAGCCGTTACTCCATCCTGGCCAGTCGTATTGCCTATGGTGTTCCCTTTGGCGGTGAGCTTGAATTTGTCGATTCAGGCACACTGTCGCATGCGATTGCCGGTCGACGGCAATTGCCGGATTAATGTACAGCCGAGGTCACTATTACTATTCCAGGTACTGTTTTATTTGTCGCCATGACCCATCTTTTGATGATAACGGCCTACTTCATTCATGCTCATCGGCGCTGGCATGCCTCGATAATGGTTTCGATCATTATCATCGATACCGGCTTTCCTTTTTATCTCTATCTGACGCATGACTGGTGGCATCGCCTGATTGAGAAGGAAGAGATTTTTTCCTTTTTACTCTGGATGCACTTTATTCTGATTATTACGCTGTATATGTTTTATGCGATGCAAGTTCATGCCGCGCTGAGGATAATACGTCATCATGACGAAGAGGCTCGCGTCGATCACAAAAGTCAGGCGCGCGGTATTATCCTGTTGCGGACTTTGGTTCTGATGACCGGAGCCCTGTTGGTCGATTAGCTGTTTCAGCCATGCCTGCGGATACCGCAAGCAGTGCTATTAGAGACCTCTGTCAGGCAGATATTTTTCGTGCTGGCAATTCGGTCAGTGGCGAGATGCTTTGCTTGACTGGCGGGCTGTTAGCAGCAAGGCGTTCTGCAAGTAGTGTGGCCATCGTTGACAATACGGTTTCGGAGATCAGGTCAGCATTAATATGGTAGTAGTGCCGAAGACAGTCGGCAGGCTTGTGTAGCCCTTGACGGGCAGCGAAATCGGTCCATGCCAGGATTGGCAGGTCATACAACGTGCGGTCAACACAGACCCAGCTATGGTGGTCGAGAATCAGGTCCATGCCGCGTAAGCCGGCTAATGGCAAGCGGATCGGGGTACCCAGACGCAACAGTGCCAAACGTGCCTGATTGTATCGAGGGGCATCGATGGTTGTTTGCTCAGTACGCAGTTTTGGGACATCTTCGATCCGTGTTTTCATGTGTTCTACCTGGTGTTTTCATGTGGTTGTTGATTACTAAGAATTAGCGGCACGGATGGTCGTTTCTGAATCCTCTTAAGCTACTGAAAAGGTCAATTGTGACTCAGGCCTCATCTATGGGAAAGGCTTGCAGTTGACCGTCATTGAGTTGGAGTTTTAACTTCGCAGTGAGGACGTCATTGATTTCATGGCCAATGATATCCTGTTTCCAGGCGGAAAGATCGGCCGTGCTTTGTTCGCCCTTAATAATCCGGGCCAGGTCCTTACGGCTGAGAAGGGTTTGCGGATGCAGCTCGTTTTCAGTGGCGCGCATGTGGGTAAGGGCCATGAGCAGCTCAAGCTGTGATTCTTCTTCGGGGCGTAGCGGTCGCTCACGTATCCGTTGATCTGCCTTTGCTGGTGGAGGCATTTTCTGTACGTTCTCGATAATCGCCAGAATGGCTGTACCATCACGCCGTAAAACCTGCTCTTTGATACCGTGGGTTTGTCCAAGGGCATCAATATCCGCGGGTTTTTTATAGGCTAGGTCAATGAGTGTATCGTCTTTTATCAGCCAGCTTCGAGGAATATTACGTTCTCTGGCAATGCTTTCCCGCCAGGCCGCCAAGGGTTTTAAATAGGCAATCTGTTGCCTGCCGAGTCTTTTTGCAGCACGAATTCTGAGCCAGGCATCGTCAGGATTGTTTTCGTAAAGTCGTGTTTGGCAGAGCATATGAAAATCATCATCAAGCCAATGCAGACGTTGCTTTTCTGTCAGCGCTGTCTTGATGATTTGGTAGAGCTGCCCGAGATAATGAACATCGTCAGCGGCATAGGTTATTTGCTGATCACTCAACGGCCGTTTGCGCCAGTCACTGCGTGTTTGGTTTTTTTTCAGGTGGACACCGAGGATATCCTCGACGAGGCGTGCGTAACCGGCTTGTAAGGGGTGCCCGAGTAAGGGGGCCGCTACCTGGGTATCGAAGATAGGCGTCGGCAAGTGACCGAGCAGGAGATAGAATATTTCCATGTCCTGACGACAGGCATGCATGACTTTGGTGATGGTTTGTGCCCGCAAAATCTCGTAAAAGGGACTGAGATCTTTGATGGCCAGCGGATCGATACAGAAGGTTTCCTTTTCATTGGCAACCTGTATCAGGCAGAGCTGCGGGAAATATGTCTGCTCACGAAAGAACTCAGTGTCCAGGGCAAGCCAGGAAGAGGGGGCAAGGTGTGTGCAGATACTTTTCAGCTGCTCATGACTATCGATCAATTGCGGCGTGGGAGATTCTATCTTGCTCATGGCTGCTCAGCGGGCAGCGTTCTTGCCGAGGGTAAAGGCTCCGTCTGTGACTGCCTGTGGTTTTGAATCAATTGCTCGATGGCCTTTTCGCGGGCGTTGACTTCAGGTGCGTCAGGGTCGAGGTGGGCACGAAGCTGTTGCTGTACTTCTTGTCGACTGAGGATTCGATAGCCTTTCGGTAACGAGAAAAAGTGCTGGCTGAAGTCAGCATGGGGACGGATGCTGGTGATCCGGTGGGCTTCATTATTTTTGGCGTCAGTCGTCAGCATAGGGATGCCAAGAGTCGGATACTGGTCATCAACAAGGTTGTCTGCCAATTGGCATATTCTTTCCGGGTTGATGGCAATTTCCAGAGCGGCATCGGCTTCTGTCGTAGAAGCCTGGGCCAATGCCTGGACGAAACGCTGGATAAGAGGGTTTTGCAGTGGCTGGGTGGCCAGGTATTCCTGATAGCAACGGTTGTTGTTGACCGAGACCTGGTAACGTGTGGTCGGGAAGCCGGCAATCTTTGGTCCCGGCCCTAATTTGTCAAGGATGGCCTCCGGCTGGCCGACTTTTGCGATAGCCTCCTGAGCATGCGCTGATGGGGTCGGCGCAGGTGTGCTGAGGTCGACAATTTGTTGCTCCTGGGGACTGATGGCATAGACATGATTGTCGCTCAGGTTGATGAGTATGTAGATATCCCAGTCACTATTGTCGATGCGCGCCCAGTCGCTATCAATGCTGACGCGCGAGCTGCCACGCTCGGCTTCCTGACTCTCAATAATCATGCCGGCCTGTGTGATGACGGGGAAAATCAAACCGAGGAGGAGGCCATAGAGGCGTCCCGCTTGTTTTATTGAAAATAAGCTGATACACATGATTATAATGCTACCGTTTCAAGGCCAAGGTGTTGTAATTTTTCAACACGATCGGGGTTGGTGATGACGACAATATTGCCATCTTGCTTGTCCAGGTAGGTTGATGTCACTCGGCGGAGGTCATCAACAGAGACATTGCAGACACGCTGGCGATAGCTTTCACGAAATGACCTGTCTCGTCCATGTAGCAGGTTGTGGTAGGCATCCTTAGCCTCGCCGGCAGGTGAGGCCGGTTTGTCAATCTGGCCGATGACACCGAGAATGGCTTCTTCCAGGGCACTATCTGAATGTTTATTTTCAAGCAACCAGGTAATCGCCGCATGAAAATCATTGAGAGTCTCTGACAAACGCGGATCGCGATAAGAATAGAAACGGAAGCAGGCATTTTCTGCATCATGGCTTGTACCGCCACCGTAGGCGCCACCCTGTTCACGGATTGCCCGGTGTAAAAAGCCATTGCGTAAAAAACCGGCGAGAACATCAAGTGCTGCTGCATCAGGGTGTGAGGGGGCAACCGTTGCATAGGCCATGGCGCAAAAATTGACTTGTGTTGGTGTTGTCCATGCCTGAGCAATCCGGCCTGAAACCGTCGCCAAAGACAATTTTTCCTCCGATAGTTGCGCCGGTTTATAGTCACGCCATTGTGCCTGCAAGTCTTCTTCATAGCGATCAAGTCGCTCCTCTTCGGCAATCAGCAAAAAACGCCGCTGAGCCGTGAGGATTTTTTTGTGCAAGGCAGATAATTGTTGCGCGAATTGCGCAAGATTCGTGGCTGTATGAAGGCTGTTATCGAGTGCTTTCAGATGCTGGATGCCAGCAAGGCCGCGTAAGCGGTGGCTGAGTTGTGCCGAAGGACTCATCGTGCTGCTCGCGGCCAGCATTGCCAGGCTATGGCCTGCCTGGGTGACCCCCTGTTCACGGCGAGCCCGTTCCTGGGCGACAATTTCTCGAATATGTTGCAGTTCATCGAAGCGGATATTCTCCAGTGTCTGTTGCATGAGTTCAGCAAGTGCGCGATTGTTTCTGCCGAGGGCCTTGCCGGCAAGAATCAGGTGGCCGTGTGAACGCTGAACATTGCCGGTTTCACTGCGCACGGAGCAATAGGCATGTATACCGCCACTGACCTGGGCTTGCAGGGCTTGTGTCTGAAGGTAATCCCGATCGGCGCAGCCGAGTTCCGTCAGACAGCGGTTATAGAGCGGCAATAGTGCAAGTTGTTCATTGTCCAATGCCGGCAGATCGATGATGATTTCCTGATAGCTGAGGCCATTGGTGCCCTGGGCATAGCGGGACAAGGGATAGCCGGCGATAGTGCTGGCGGCTTGCTGTTCAGCGATATCGAGGCTGGCCGGAATGTCTTCGAGACCTACTTTGGGCAGGATGTTGGCATCGTCTTGTTGCTGTTGACGTTCTTCAAGGGCGTCAGCGCGTTGCTGAATGTTGACCAGTTGCTGTTCTGACAGGGCTGTCTTGATAGCGGCCAGGCGCTCTTTTTCTTCTTCCTCAAGTCGTGGAGAAAGGTCAGCATCAGGCTTCATGGACAGGCGTACGCGGTGTCGGTTGTTAAGAAATTGTTGCTCTACCAGCCGGGCTATAAAGTCGTCGCTGGCGGCATCTTTGCGCAGGCGTTCGAGGGCCGCGTCAATATTCAGGGCGGCCATCACATCGCCGCGATGAATAGCGGCCGAGAGCGTGCTGAGAATAAGATGCAGCCCATAGGGATAACTGCTGCCACTGATTTCCCTTTGGCCCAGTTCGAGTTGGTGTAGAGCAGCATCAATCTGATCGCGCGGAACACCTTCCCTGGCGACTTTATTGAGGACGTCGAGAACCAGTGCCTCAACAGCATCCGCATGTTCGGGCTGGCTGCCTTCGAGGCCACAGACAAAACTGATTTCACGATTTGAGTCCTCCAGGCCACAGAGTGGCGATGGCGCCGAGCCAAGATCGCTACTCTCAAGGGCATGGCGCAAGGGGCTGGAACTGTTGTCAAGGAGAATGCTCGAAAGCAGGTGACAGCGCAGTAATTCATCAAGGTCAGTGCTCTTGCCGAGAAGCCAGGCGATGACAATGTGTGTCTTGTTACTGAGGTCGTCGCCTTCTGTGGCGTAGCTTTCGCTGACCCGTAGCGGTGCCGACAAGCGCTGTTCATCCGGAACGGTGATTGCGCAATCCAGATGCTCAAAACGGTGCAGTGCCCGTTCTTCGAAAACCTGCTGATGCTCTTTGGCGGGGATATTGCCGAAGGTCATGAAAGTGGCATTGCTCGGGTGGTAATGGCTGCGGTAAAACTCAACGAGTTGTTGGTAACTAAGGTCAGGGATATGGGCCGGATCACCACCACTGTTGTAATGATAGGTCGTGGTTGGGAACAGCTGGGCGCTGAGGGCTTGCCAGAGACTGCTGATAGGGGAACTCATGGCCCCTTTCATTTCATTGAAGACAACACCTTTGTAGACAAGTGGACTGTCCAGATTATCACGATCTGACAGTTCCAGGCGATGGCCTTCCTGGGCAAAATCGAGTTCGTCGAGGCGCGAAAAGAAGACGGCATCAAGATAGACATCAAGCAGATTGGCAAAGTCCTTGCGGTTTTTGCTGGCAAAGGGGTAAGCGGTCCAGTCGCTGCTGGTGAAGGCATTCATGAAGGTATTCAGTGAGCGCCGCAACATCATGAAAAAAGGGTCGCGGACAGGGTAATGTTCGCTACCACAGAGGGCGGTATGTTCAAGAACATGGGCAACCCCCGTGGAATCAGTCGGGACGGTCCGGAGGGCTACGAGAAAGACATTTTCGCTGTAGTTGCTGGCAATATGGTAATGCATAGCCTGGGTCTGACGGTGCCTGTAAGCGCTGATCTGGACATTCAGCGAGTCAATAGTGGTGCTGTTGATCAAATCGAATGTTGAGTAAGGCTCGCAATCGGTGGCGCTGGCAGTAAACGGAATGCTCATGATGCTGGGATCTCGATGTTGGATAGGCTTTCGCGGCAGGAATGGATGAATTAACCATTGCCGCAAGATGTCAGCCACCCAGTTTACGCTGACATCAAAATGAGCGGAAGCTTCTTGAGCCGGCAAACGAGAAAATATTTTTTTCGCGTAATGGCTTTGCCGGGAGGTGAGCGTTTGGCCTGGGAGCAGATACCCCCGACAGCCAGGTCTCCGGCTGCCGGGAGCAGGAACAATGGCAGGATATTTTTAGAAAGAAAATAATTTTTGGGTTTCCTGGAATTGACTGGCTGCTTCCGTGCCCAGAGCCTCCATGTCAAAATCATCGGGGTTGAGGCCGCAGCCGCCCCAGGCCTCTTCCTTGATCATGATTTCTTGTGCCGGGATAGCGGAAAAAGATCCCAGATCCTGATGGTTTGCGAGAGCTTCGGCAATGTGAATGATGGACGCTTCAAGAAGGGCATGTTGACTGGCCGAGGGTTGATGGTGAAAGCAAATGGCTTCACGGATCGAGGGAGGTAAATGCCAGCTCTCCAGTAGCATGCCACCCAGCTCGGCGTGGTTGAAGCCTAGCGCCTGGTCTTCACAGCGTTGCAGAATGTCCTCGTCGCCATTGGCCGAAACGACCAATACCTTGGCGATTTCCGGGACACGATTGTAGATAATCAAACTGCCGATATCATGCATTAAACCGGCGACAAAGATTCGTTCCGGATGGAGAACATGGCAATGTTTTGCCAGCAGTCTGGCAATAACGGCAGTATAGATGCTGTGACGCCAAAAGGTATCGATATCGACGACGCAGCCAGGAATCTGGGAAAAGGTCTTGACCGCTGAGACGGCAATAACAAGATTATAGAGTTGGGTAATACCGATGACGGTGATGGCCCTGCTGAGGGTGTCAATTTTATGCGAGACATTGTAGAAGGGGCTGTTGACGACCCGCAGTAGACGCGCGGAAAGATTAGGATCGGTCATGATGACTTCACC
>JALWQD010000086.1 GCA_026994735.1 Gammaproteobacteria bacterium
AAAGCGTGGCCAGGTCACGCTTGACTAATTGCTCATTGTTGCTCATGAGATGATCTCGATGCTGGCCGGATGGCGGGCGCGGATGATGGCTTTCTTATGGTGGTGATTGACCCAGCCGCGGACAATGATTTCACGCCCGCTCCACTGAGTCGGTGCCGACGTCGTGAAATGCTGGAGGTCCTTGCGGTTGATTTTGACCGCGAAGTCATCGCCCAAATTGAGCCAAACGGTATGTTGACGGCGCTCGATATGACTTACGCGACCGCGTATAAAATGGAAACCATGCAGTTTTGGGGGGAGATGTTGGCTGTCGAGGGGGTGATAGTAAGGCTCGTTCCAGATGCCGAGCCGTTGTTTTCTCGCATGTTTTTCCGCTTCCTGATAACAGCGCAGGGAAAAGGTATTAGGCGGGAAAATGATCTGGCTTGCGAGACCTTTTTTGAGCAGGATAGCTGACAAGTTGCGGCCATCATTGAGATAGACATGGGCCAACAGGCGATGATAGCGATCATGGGGCTGGCGACCAAATTTCAGATAAACCCGGGCTTTTCGCGGCAGCAGGGCCCGCACGGTTGTCCGTGCTTTGCGCGCCAGAGGTTCGTCGCTAGTGCGCGATCGTTTTCCTTTATGGGCAATTTCCGGGGTATTGATACCGATCAGGCGAACTTTCCGGCCATCATCAAGACGCAGCGTATCGCCATCAACAACATAGGCGACAGTTGCACTGTCGTCGAATGCGTGGCGGCGGCAATCATTGGCTGTCGCATTGCCGGTAAAGATCAGGATTAATGGCAGACTGATGGCTGCTTGCCAGTAACTTTGCCGCGGCCAGCCGTGCTTGCCGGACATAAAAAAGGCGCCGCTTGGGGCGCCTTTGATCATCTCTTTCACACGCGCTGAATCAGGCTTTGATGCCGTATTTCTGGCGAAATTTGTCAACACGGCCAGCGGTGTCAAGTAATTTTTGTTTGCCGGTGTAGAAGGGATGGCACTGGGAACAGACGTCCAGACTCAAATCCTTGCCTGCCGTTGAGCGGGTTTTAAAGGCGTTACCACAGCTGCAATTAACCGTGATCTCTTCATATACTGGGTGAATATCGGACTTCATCTCGCCATTACCTCTGAAAATTGTTGTCGCAGCCATGACGAGGGCATGGCGTAGCCCGACATTGTATTCAATCACGGGCATTCCGGCAAGGACTTCTTGGCAATGGCGCAGAGAAACGCAGGTTTTTCGATCATGGCTATTGTTCAGTGCTTCCTTTGGCTGTTGTTTCGGAGCGGGTGCCGGGGTCTCAGTCAAGGGGATTGTTGCCAGGTGCTGTTAGGGTTCGCCACGTTTTCTCGAGTGGCTGGTCGCCGGTCATGGGATTTGTCTGCGAGGATTATTTCCTTACTGTTTACTTAACGGATGCCGATGATTGTTAGAGGGCGATGTGTTGCCATTGACGAATTAAGATTTAATACCTAAAATTCATACGTATGAATGCAGGTGTTTTATTCATCTTTTGTTTGGCCATGCCGAACATAGTCAGTCGAATAAGTCATTAACGAAAGGAAAGGGGATCGTGATGTACAGATTGATGCGTAATGGGCTTTGCTTGCTGCCGGCAGCGCTGTCACTAGCATTGGCCAGTGTTGCTGCGGTGGCGCATGAAGATGAGCCTGCCACTGAAAGTGACCATGTGTTTCCGCACAGTGTATCTGGCTTTGCTGTTGATGGTGGCATGACCTGGTTTCTTCAGGGAACCGATGGAAATGCCAATGGCGATGTCATTGATTTGACCTATACACTGGATCTGACGATCGAAGCCGCTGTCAGTGATCACGGCAAGGTGGTGATTGCTCTTGAGGCCGGTGATGGTGCCGGTGTTGACAGTCGTCTGGGTTCCTTGTCGACAGCTAACTATGATGCTTTTATTACTGCGCTGAGTAATCAGGATACCGAAGCCACTTTCAATTCCTTTTCAATCTCGCAG
>JALWQD010000087.1 GCA_026994735.1 Gammaproteobacteria bacterium
CCAATTTGCTAATCACCTGATCGGCAAGCATAAAGAAAATCGCCGCGGCAACAGCCATAATGAGCACCATCACAGTCGTAACAATCGTCTCACGACGAGATGGCCAGCTGACCTTACCGACTTCTTCGCGAACCTCACGCATGAATTGCAACGGATTTGCCATCAGTTTCTCCAGCTGTTCACCTGATAAAGCACAGGCAGTTTCCCATTTATTGGCAGGAGTGGAGGGATTCGAACCCACGACACCCGGTTTTGGAGACCGGTGCTCTGCCAGCTGAGCTACACTCCTATATCTCCATCACCAAAGGCCCGACGTCCCCGCCGAGCCCTCGATTTATTCTTACTCAATGATGCTTGCAACGACGCCGGCGCCGACAGTGCGGCCCCCTTCGCGGATTGCAAAACGCAGGCCATCTTCCATGGCAATCGGCACAATCAGCTCAACATCAACTGTCACATTATCTCCAGGCATAACCATCTCGGTGCCCTCTGGAAGCGTAACAACACCCGTCACATCAGTCGTACGGAAGTAAAACTGGGGACGGTAATTCGTGAAGAACGGCGTATGACGCCCCCCTTCTTCCTTGTTGAGAATATAGGCCTCGGCCTTGAACTTCTTGTGCGGCGTCACAGAACCTGGCGCACACAAGACCTGCCCGCGCTCCACATCTTCACGCTTCGTACCGCGCAACAGAACACCAACATTATCGCCAGCCTCACCCTGATCAAGCAGCTTCTTGAACATCTCAACGCCCGTACAGGTCGTCTTTTGCGTGTCCTTGATACCAATAATCTCGATCTCGTCACCCACATTGACCACACCGCGCTCAATTCGACCCGTCACAACCGTGCCACGTCCCGAAATCGAAAACACATCCTCAATCGGCATCAAAAACGGCTTGTCTTTGGGACGATCAGGTGTCGGAATATAGTCATCAACCGCCGCCATAAGCTTCTTGATGCTTTCAGCCCCAATCTCGGGATCACGCCCTTCAAGGGCAGCAAGAGCAGATCCCATGATGATCGGAATATCATCGCCAGGAAAATCATAGCTCGAAAGCAATTCACGAATTTCCATCTCGACGAGCTCCAAAAGCTCCTCGTCATCAACCTGATCAACCTTGTTCATGTAGACAACCAGCGCCGGCACACCAACCTGACGGGCAAGAAGAATATGCTCGCGGGTCTGTGGCATAGGGCCATCAGCAGCCGAAACAACCAGAATGCCGCCATCCATCTGCGCAGCACCCGTGATCATGTTCTTCACATAGTCAGCATGACCAGGACAGTCCACATGCGCATAGTGACGCTTGTCAGTTTCATACTCAACATGAGCCGTCGAAATCGTGATCCCGCGCTCTTTCTCTTCCGGGGCCTTGTCAATATCGTCAAAAGCAAACGCCTCCGCGCCACTCGCCTCAGCCATTACCTTCGTAATCGCAGCCGTCAACGTCGTCTTGCCGTGGTCAACATGGCCAACCGTGCCAATATTGGCATGTGGCTTCGTGCGCTCAAACTTTTCCTTGGACATATCTTCTCACCCTACCTGAAGTTCAATTCATTCCGCAAACATTTCCACATACCCTGCAACCAGAATATATGAACTACTAGCCTCTATCGCTCGATACACAGCACTCTTGCCATGACAAAGCCGACAAAATTCTTCTTTGACAATTTTCAAATGAGCTGCATGACACAAAAGCAAGTCAAAAAGCCTGGAGCGGGTGAAGGGAATCGAACCCTCGTATTCAGCTTGGAAGGCTGCTGCTCTACCATTGAGCTACACCCGCATACCACCAGACGAACGACCTTACTGCCGAACCACGACCCATCTCATTTGAAACAACGCCGACAACCTGCGGAATGGTGGAGGAGGTTGGATTTGAACCAACGTAGGCATAGCCAACGGGTTTACAGCCCGTCCCCTTTAACCACTCGGGCACTCCTCCCAAATCCAAGGTCTTTTC
>JALWQD010000088.1 GCA_026994735.1 Gammaproteobacteria bacterium
CCGTATGCTGAAGAACCTTGCGTGCCTGCTCCGGCGTGCGAATGTCACCGTTAGCAATGACCGGCAGGCCAACGGCAGCCTTGATGGCGGCGATGGTGTCGTATTCGGCCTCGCCGCGATAGGCACAGGCACGGGTGCGACCATGGACAGCCAGTGCCTGGATGCCCTCTGCTTCCGCAATGCGGGCGATGTTGACGCCGTTACGCTGTTCCAATGACCAGCCCGTGCGGATTTTCAGCGTTACCGGTACATCGACAGCAGCGACGACACTGGCAAGGATGCGGGCAACTTTTTGTTCGTCTTGCAGCAGTGCTGAACCGGCCATGCTGTTGCAGACCCTTTTTGCCGGGCAGCCCATGTTGATATCAATGATTTGCGCCCCTTGCTCGACATTAAAGCGTGCGGCATCAGCCATCATTTGCGGATCGGCCCCGGCAATTTGAACGGATCGGGGGCTGGGTTCGCCCTCATGATCTGCACGTCGGCGGGTCTTTTCGCTGCCCCAAAGTAATGAATTGGAGGCAACCATTTCGGAGACAGCCATGCCTGCACCCAGACGGCGGCAAAGGATTCTGAACGGCCTGTCAGTGATCCCGGCCATGGGCGCAAGGAAAAGGTTGTTGCTGAGTGTGTATGGGCCAATATGCATTGCTTAGGTACTAAATCCTTATGATTAGGTCTCTAGTCTGTGTGTTCCGCAGGCGGAACGGAAAGCGGTCTTTTGCCGCTTTGAGCCGGTAATCATAACGCTTGCTTTGCGAATGAGCAAAAAGGGGCCTCTGTTACGACGCAGACTATTTGCAATCAAGCGGGTGATCAACTAGAATCCTCGCTCTTTTTTGGGCCTTTGCGCACTTTAAATTTCAGAGTGTAGAAGGTACCTCCTTGCTTCACGGACCTTTCATCTGGAAAGGGACCGGAGGCTGCATAATCCGAAGGGAGAGTATGATGCGGCACTACGAGATCGTTTTTCTTGTCCACCCTGATCAGAGTGATCAGGTACCTGCCATGGTTGAGCGCTATCGAGCCTCGATTGAAACACGCGGTGGCAAGATTCATCGTTTTGAAGATTGGGGGCGGCGCCAGCTGGCCTATCCGATTAATAAGATTCACAAGGCACATTATGTCCTGATGAATGTTGAGACCGACCAGGAAGCACTTGATGAACTGACGAGTGCCTTTCGTTTTAATGATGCCGTTATTCGTAACATGGTCATTGCCCGTAAAGAGGCCGTTACCGACGCTTCTCCGCTGGCACGTGTTGGTGAAGAGCGTGCGGCGACAGCTAGCACGACTAGCGATACCGCCGCCAAGGAAGCAACGAAAGAAGCGCCCAAGGAAGCGGCTAGCGAAGCGAATGCCTGAAACGGCGACAGTCAAAACCTATTGAATCATCAGGAGTAAGCAAATGGCCCGTTTTTTTAGACGTCGCAAATACTGTGTTTTTACCGCAGAGAATGTTAAAGAGATCGATTATAAGGATCTTGCCACGATCAAAAATTATGTCACCGAAACCGGCAAGATTGTACCTAGCCGGATTACGGGCACCAGTGCTCGCTACCAGCGTCAGCTGGCGACAGCAGTTAAGCGGGCACGCTATCTTGCGCTGCTGCCGTACTGCGATTCGCACTAGGCTGTCCCCGATATCCGGGCGGCCTGTGGCTGCTCCGGAGCGAAAAACAGGAGTATGACAGTGCGGGCATTGGCGGAATTCATTCTGCGCAGCCGCATGACGGCGGTGCTGGTTATCAGTGCCTTTGCTGTGCTGTCACTGGTTTTCCCGCCATTGGGGCATGTCAGTGGCGGTGCCCTGGCGCTGATTGTCTTGCGTCGCGGTGTCCAGGACGGGTTTTTGATCCTTGTCCTGAGTGTGCTGGTGCTGGCTGTCCTGGGGGCTCTCTCACAGCTTGACCTGCAATTGATATTGGTTTTTTTGTTGGTGATGACAGTGATGCTCTGGCTGCCTGTTATTGTCGCTGCGCAGGCCTTGCGGCGAACGCGCTCGCTGGCTGTCGCGCTGACTTTAATTGGCACTCTCGGGGCCTGTGCGCTGACGCTGGAATATCTCATCGTTGGCGATATGGCCGCCTTTTGGCGACCCATTTTAAAAAGCCTTTTTGAGGCAGCATTGTTGCAGCCGGAATCGCCAGTACCTGCCGATGAGGTCGAGATGCTGATTGCCAGCCTGGCATTGGCCATTAATGGTTTGCTGGCTGCGGCGCTGGTGGTGACGACGATGATCAATGTCATCGTCGGTCGTGGCTTACAGGCGCTACTCTACAATCCGGGGGGGCTGCGTGCGGAGTTTCTGGCCCTGCGTTTGAGCCGGAAAATGGCGATTATTGCACTCGTGTTGTTACTGATTAGCAGTTTTGCCACGGGCAGCTTTGGCCAGTTGGTGTTCAATATGTTGCTCATGGTTGTGGCCATGTATGCCTTGCACGGCCTGGCCCTGATGCATGCGACCGTCGACTTGATGGGGGCTGCCAAGGGTTGGCTGGTAGGCTTGTATTTGTTACTTGTTTTTCTGTTGCCACAGGTAATGATAGTGCTTTCTGCGGCCGGGGTAGCGGACAGCTGGATAGATTTTCGTGGACGGCTTGCTGCGAGTCGAAATCAATAAAGTAGGCTTCGTTGTTAAACGAGGCGAGATGAACGAGGTGGATAAAGATGGAAGTGATACTGCTCAGCAAGGTTGAAAACCTGGGTAATATTGGTGATTTGGTAAATGTTAAGCCCGGCTATGGCCGCAATTTCCTGATTCCTAAGGGAAAGGCGACGATTGCCAATGAAGAGAACCGTGTCCGCTTTGAAGCGCGTCGTGCCGAGCTTGAAAAAGCAGCGGCAGAACTTCTGGCATCAGCCCAGGCGCGTGCGGCAGCATTGACTGAATTGACTGTCTCGATTGCTTGCAAGGCCGGTGAGGAAGGCAAGCTTTTTGGTTCTGTCGGCACCGTTGATATTGCTGAAGCGATCACCACCCTGGGTGTTGAAGTCGCCAAGAGCGAAGTTCGTTTGTCCGCGGGGACGATCCGTGAACTGGGTGAATTCAGTATTGAGCTGCACTTGCATCCCGAGGTCAACGCAACAGTTGCCCTGGAGATTGTGGCTGAAGAGTAAGGCCTGTCGATGACGACAGCATTGCTTGCCAGTAATTCTGCAGCGGAGAGTTTGCGTGTCCCGCCTCATTCCGTAGAAGCCGAGCAATCATTGCTCGGTGGTCTGCTTCTTGATGGGCGGGCCTGGGATGAGATTGCCGATTTACTCGCCGATGAGGATTTCTATCGTCGTGACCATCGGCTGGTCTTTGCTGCCATTCGCAAACTAAGCGCTGATTCCACACCTGTCGATGTTGTTACTGTAGCAGAACATTTGTCGGGGCTGGGACAGATAGACGATGCCGGTGGCATGCCTTATCTCGGCAGCCTTGTCAGTAATGTTCCCAGTGCCGCCAATATCAAGAGCTATGCAGCGATCATCCGTGATCGCTCGGTACTGCGACAGCTGATTGGTGTCAGTACTGATATTGGTAATGTTGCCCTTGAGCCGGAAGGGCGCAGTGTTGCCGAAATACTTGATCATGCGGAACAGCAGGTTTTTGATATTGCCGAGCAGGGGTCGCGCGGCAAGAAAGGCTACCGCCCGATCAAGGATCTGCTGGTTGATGTCACCGAACGTATCGATCATCTCTACCACCATGACGGACCGTGTACCGGTATACCTACGGGCTTTAGTGATCTCGATGGCATGACCTCGGGTCTGCAGCCTGCCGATCTGGTGATTGTTGCCGGCAGACCCTCGATGGGCAAAACAACCTTTGCCATGAATATTGTCGAGCATGTGGCTATCAAAAGCCAGAAGTCGGTGGCTGTCTTCAGCCTTGAAATGCCGGGTGAACAGTTGGTCATGCGTCTGCTGTCATCATTGGGCCGTATTGACCAGCAGAAAATCCGTTCCGGAAAACTTGCCGATGATGATTGGCCGCGACTGACGTCGGCAATGAGTATTCTTGGTGAGGCACGCATGTTTATCGATGATACGCCGGCGCTGAGTCCTACCGAATTGCGTGCCCGTGCTCGCCGTATCAAACGTGAACATGACCTTGATCTGATTGTTATCGATTACCTGCAGTTGATGCAATGCCCTGGCAGTGAAAACCGCACCAATGAAATCTCCGAAATTTCACGCACCCTGAAAGCTGTGGCGAAGGAGCTTGGTGTGCCGGTGATTGCCCTGTCGCAGCTTAACCGGGGTCTTGAACAGCGTCCAAACAAACGTCCGATTATGTCTGATTTGCGTGAATCCGGGGCCATCGAACAGGATGCTGACCTGATAGCCTTTATTTATCGCGATGAAGTCTATAATGAAGATAGTCCAGACAAGGGCATTGCCGAGATTATTGTCGGCAAGCAGCGGAATGGTCCGATTGGCTCCGTGCGTCTAACCTTTTTGGGCCAGTATACCCGTTTTGAGAATTTTACCGCTCATGGTTATGATTCTGAAGGTTATGCATGACGCGCCCTGTTTGGGCAGAAATTAACCTTCAGGCCCTGCAGGCCAACTTTCAGCGCTCCTGTCAGGCAGCGCCTTTCTCATGCCAGGTTGCCGTTATCAAGGCCGATGCCTATGGCCATGGCCTGCTTCCTGTCGCGCATGCACTCGATACCTTTGTTGATGCCTTCGCTGTTGCCCGCCTTGATGAGGCACGGCAGTTACGCGAGCAAGGTATTCAGTCAGCGATTCTTCTCCTCGAAGGTTTTTTTTCGCGAGCCGAATTGTTGCTCGCAGCCGAACTGAATCTGGCGACTGTTGTGCATCAAGAGGCACAGTTGAAAGCCCTTGAAGAGAGCACATTGGTACGGCCTGTTCGGGTTTGGCTGAAAATGAATAGCGGCATGAACCGCCTTGGATGGTTGCCATCAGAAGTAGCTTCGGTCTGGCGCCGTTTGCAGGCGCTGGATTCGGTCAGTGAAGTCATTTTGATGACGCATCTGGCCTCAGCAGATATCCCTTCTTCGGGGCAGACCGATGCACAGTTAGACTGTTTTGAGTCTACCTGCGAAGCCCTTTCTGGGCAGCGCTCAGTGGCCAACTCGGCGGCAATTCTGACGTGCCCGAGAGCACATGCTGATTGGGTCAGGCCGGGACTGATGCTTTATGGCGTTGCGCCGCTGCAGGCAGCGATGGAGCCTTCCTTGCAGCCAGTGATGACCTTACGTTCGCGCTTGATGGCCGTTCAACATTGCCGTGCCGGTGAGCGCATAGGTTATGGTGGCGACTGGTGTTGCCCGGAAGATATGCCTGTCGGTATTATTGCGATAGGTTACGGCGATGGTTATCCAAGGCATGCGGCGGCGGCAACACCGGTCTTGTTGAATCAGCAACGAGTACCACTGATTGGTCGCGTCTCCATGGACATGATAAGTGTTGATCTGCGTAGTCAGCCCCTTGCCCAGGTGGGTGATGAGGTTGTTCTCTGGGGCAAGGGGCTGGCTGTGGAAGAGGTCGCCAGGCATGCTGGTAGCATTGCCTATGAGTTACTCTGTCAGCTGACCAAGCGCGTGAAAAAGGTATGGCTGTGATCTTCCCAGGAGCGAGCGATCTTGTCAGCAAAGCGTGAAAAACGTCTCTACCGCTGCCATGAGTGCGCCGCTACTTTTCCCAAATGGGGCGGGCAATGCGGTGAATGTGGGGCCTGGAACAGTCTTGTCGAGGAGCGCGCCAGTGTGGCGACCGAACCATCACGCTTTCGTTCTCAGGGCTATGCCGGTGTCAGTGAAGTCTGCGCACTGGAGAGTGTTGCTGCTGTGAGTGAAATTCGCAGCAGCAGTGGCTTTTCCGAGCTGGATCGCGTCCTCGGTGGCGGCCTGGTGCTGGGCTCGGTAGTCTTGATTGGCGGTGATCCCGGCATCGGCAAGTCGACCCTCTTGCTACAAGCCATGGCCGCATTCAGCGGCCAGTTGCCCGGGCTCTATGTCACTGGCGAGGAATCACCGCAGCAAATCAGTTTGCGTGCAGCGCGCCTTGGATTGACTGCTGACAGTCTACGTTTGTATGCCGAAACCCAGGTTGAACGCATCCTCGATACGGTGGGCAAGGAGAAGCCGGCAGTCGTTATTATTGACTCGATCCAGACCCTCTATACTTCGGCCTTGCAATCGGCACCGGGATCCGTCAGTCAGGTACGTGAAAGTGCGGCGCAGCTTGTCCATTTTGCCAAGAAGACGGGGACATCCTTATTACTCGTCGGTCATGTGACCAAGGAGGGGGCTCTGGCCGGGCCACGTGTTCTTGAGCATATGGTCGACACCGTGCTTTATTTCGAAGGCGATGGTGATAATCGCTACCGTATGTTGCGTGCCGTCAAGAATCGTTATGGTGCGGTAAACGAAATTGGCGTTTTTGCCATGACAGACAAGGGCTTGCGCGAGGTTAGCAATCCCTCGTCAATTTTCGTATCCCGCCATGAGGAGCCTGTTGCCGGTAGTGTCATTATGGTGACCCGTGAGGGCAGTCGGCCATTGCTTGTGGAAGTACAGGCGCTGGTGGCCGAGAGCCATGCCGCCAATCCGCGTCGGGTTGCCGTCGGTCTTGATCAAAATCGCCTGGCCATGTTGCTGGCCGTGGTGCAGCGACATTGTGGCGTTGCCATGTACGATCAGGATGTTTTTATCAATGTTGTCGGTGGCGTTCGCGTCAGTGAAACAGCCGCAGATTTGGCAATTGTTCTGGCGACACTGTCAAGTTTGCGAGACCGTCCCTTACCGAGCGATCTGGTCGTCTTTGGCGAGGTCGGCCTGGCGGGTGAGTTAAGGCCTGTGCAGAATGGCCAGGAACGTTTGCGTGAGGCTGCTCACCTGGGTTTTCGGCGGGCCCTGATACCGCGCGCAAACATGGCCAGACAGTCAACAGATCTGCTTGATGTGCAGCCTCTTCAGAGGCTGCAAGAGGCCTTGTCGATTTTTTAAACTGTAGTGATGGACAATATATGCTCAGTGATTGCGTGCTGAAAAAATGCTGAAAATGTGACCGGGTTCAAGCTATTGCCTGTTTTGGTCGCTACGAGAGAGGAAGATAGAGAAAATTCCGGAGGTAAATCATGACAATAGTCAGTAAAAAGGCGCATACCGGTCGAGCCGTTTTTCGTACAGGCAGTATTTTTTATCAGGGCACAATTGATGGCAAAATGGCCGGTTGGTATATCAATATCAAGGGCGGTAATGTCTATGGCCCTTTCCCTGAGAAGAGCGTCGCCCAGTATATCCTTGAAGGACTGACGCGCCGCCGTCGTGATTTGCAGACGGAAGAAACCAGTTTTGCTGACAGCGCCTGAGCGCTATCAAAGAGCATTCGTCAAGGAGGCGTAGCGAGTGGAACGGATTACCATGTCGCTGGATGAGACGCTGGCAGCACAGTTTGATGCGTTGATTAGTCGTTGTGGTTACCGTAATCGCTCTGAAGCCTTGCGTGATTTGATTCGCAAGGCTCTGCAGCAAGCGCATCTCGAACGCAGTGACGACGGCTTTTGTGTTGCCGCATTGAGTTATGTCTATAATCATCATGAACTTGAGCTGGCCAGCCGTATTACTCGCGCGCACCATGAACATCATGAGCTCAGTCTGGCAAGTATGCATGTCCATCTTGATCACGATAACTGCTTTGAAATTGCCCTTCTGAAGGGCGGTGTCCGCGCTGTTGATAGCGCAGCTTACAGCGTTATTTCGGAGCGTGGCGTACGCCACGGCCATCTTCATAAGGTCCCCGTTAGTGTCACTGAATCCGGTCACGGAGAGGACGGACATCGTCATTCGCACAGTCATCCAATCGCCTGAAAAGGCCCCCTTTCCCAGTGCTTGACAGTCGTTTCCTATTGCCGTAATCTTCGCCATTCGATTGGCGGGGCTATAGCTCAGCTGGGAGAGCGCTTGCATGGCATGCAAGAGGTCGGCGGTTCGATCCCGCCTAGCTCCACCAC
>JALWQD010000089.1 GCA_026994735.1 Gammaproteobacteria bacterium
CCAGAGAGCGCAGCCAGCCCATGAAGTGAGTGGCCTGGTTATTAATGATTTCCTCGGCCTGGAGAGCGGCTTCCTGGCGGGATTTGAGGCCTTCATCGATAATTTCACGTAAATCATCGACGGTATAGAGGTAGACGTCATCCAGTTCGCCCGCTTCGGGTTCAATGTCACGCGGGACGGCGATGTCGACCATTAGGATAGGTTGATGGCGACGCTGACGCAAGGCCCGTTCGACTGCCCCTTTGCCGAGGATTGGCAGTTGACTTGCGGTTGAGGAAATAACAATGTCGCAGCGACCTAAATATTCCGGAATTTCACTGAGCGTGATGGCCATGCCGTTAATTTCATTGACCAGGTCTTCTGCTCTTGCCAGGGTTCTATTGGCAATAATGATGTTGCCAATACCGTTGTCACGGAGATGGCGCGCGACTAACTCGATGGTTTCACCGGCACCGATGAGTAGCGCCGTATGGTCGGCAAGATGACTGAAAATTTGTTTTGCCAGGCTGACGGCAGCAAAGGCAACAGATACCGGGCTTGAGCCGATAGCCGTGTCCGTGCGTACCTGTTTGGCAACCTGAAAAGTATGTTCGAAGAGTCGGTTGAGACGACGGCCAACAGTGCCGGCATTGCGGGCGATGAGATAGGCATCCTTGATCTGGCCAAGAATTTGCGGCTCACCGAGAACCAGGGAGTCAAGGCCGCTGGCGACGCGCAGTAAATGCCGGACTGCCTGGCGGTCAGGATGGATATAGAGAAAAGGCTCGATTTCACCGGCTGGAATCTGATGAAAATCATGCAGCCATTCGATAACACCGCCACTGTCACCGGCAAGATCAAAATCATTACTACTGCAAAATAATTCGGTTCTGTTGCAGGTGGAGAGGATGGCGGCTTCATGGATGCCTGTACGTTCCTTTAATTGCAGCAGGGTCTGGGGTAATTGCTCTGATGTGAAAGCAACACGCTCACGGATGGTGACCGGTGCGGTTTTGTGATTGAGGCCGATGGTTATAATTGACATAATTGATAAGTACTGCGCTACAATGTGACGGACGTCATGCCTTCTGGCGTGATCTTGCCATGAGTATGCGTTGTCTCTGATGGTGCGGGTACGTTCGCCAGATTCTTTCCCTGGGCGTCGATTGTTTGCTGTTTGCTGCTCATGACTGTCTGATTCTGTCCATTTATCCCATATTACTCGTCACTGCGAACACCTAAATATAACAAATTCGGGCATCACAGTTCAGGAAAATTGGAAAATTCCCGATTTATTATCTATTACCAGTCGATTGCTGGTGTATTGATGTCCTGGAACTAAACGGGCGCGGCAGCAGTCCCAAGGCGTGATATCTTGTGAAAATTATGGTGCATGGCTGAGCAGAGCCATTCCTGCTGTCTGGATTATTTAGAGGGTTGTTATTTTGACGCATTTGCGAAATTTCGTGCTGGCCACCGTGCTGGCCAATCTGGCGGCTTGTGCCACGCTACCGTCGTCATCGATGCCGACAAATGCATCGACGCAGACCATGACGCCAGCAGTGGCTAGTCGGCCGGGTTCCCTGCAACTTGGTGAAGGGCTCGAACGCAATGAAATTTTGCCTGAACATGAACTCGATCCCGAGACACATTTTCGTTTGTTGTTGGCAGAGATGCTGCTTAATCAGAGGCGCTATGACGAAGCTGCCCTGCTTTATCTACGGCTTGCACACGAGATTCTGGACCCTCGTTTAATTCGTCGAGCTGCCCAGGTAGCACTGTTATCGTCCGACCCTGCCGTGCTGGTTGAAAGCAGTCGCCTGTGGATTGCCCAGGATGAGGAAGATATCGGCGCTTGGCAGATGTTGGCCATCGCCCGCACTCGGCAAGGGGATGTTGAGGCGGCTGTGAATGCTCTCGAGCGGGCAGATAACTGGCCGGGTGATGTCGATCTGGCACAACGCTATAGCTGGTATACGA
>JALWQD010000090.1 GCA_026994735.1 Gammaproteobacteria bacterium
CCGGTCACTGTTTCGCAGTCACCGAGGCAGCGCTTGCGAATTGCCTATCTTTCCGCTGACTTCCGTACGCATTCTGTCGGTTATTTTATCGAACCGATTTTGCGTGCCCATAATCGCCAACAATTTGAAGTTTATTGCTATGCCGATGTCAATCGGCCCGACGCGATGACTAACCGTATGGCCAAGCTGGCAGCAAGCTGGACGTATACCTACGGTCTTGATGACGATGAGTTGTCTGAGAGAATTCGCAATGACAATATTGATGTGCTCATCGATCTTGCTGGTCATACCGAGAAGAACCGTCTGGGTGTTTTTGCCCGGCGTGTGGCGCCGCTGCAGATTAGTTATCTTGGCTATCCGGATACGACAGGATTAACGACCATGGATGTCCGCCTGACCGATGCGGTTGCCGATCCGGAAGGGCAGGATGATGGCTATAGTGAGCGTCTCTTTCGTCTATCGGGCGGGTTTCTGTGCTACGGACCACCTGCGGATGCGCCTGCCGTCTCGGCCTGTCCCGGCGATCATAAGGGTGTGATTACCTTTGCTTCCTTTAATAATCTCGCCAAGATCAATGACGCGGTGATTGCCGCCTGGGTACAAATACTGCAGGGTGTTCCGGATTCCCGTTTGCTGATGAAGAATCGTGCTTTTGCCGATGCCGGTGTGCGGCAACGTTATATTGACATGTTTGGTCGTTATGGCATTGCCGAACAGCGCCTGCAACTGTGTGGCTGGACAACAGATAATCACTCGCATATGAGTATGTACGGCGATGTTGATATTGCCCTCGACAGCTTTCCCTATAACGGTACGACGACGACCTGTGAAGCCTTATGGATGGGCGTGCCGGTGATTAGTCTTGCCGGCAGGCATCATGTCAACCGGGTGGGCTTGAGTTTGTTGCAGCGATTGGGACTGGCAGCCCTTTGTGCTGATGATGTCGCGTCCTATATCAGGTTGGCCATCAAGCTGGCCAGTAACCGGGAAAAATGCACGCTCTTGCGCGAGTCGCTGCGGCCACTGATGCAGATACGCCTTTGTGATGCCCTTGCTTTTACACAAGTACTGGAACAATGCTATCACTCACTTTCCATGGAAACCGGTTATCTGCTTGGTGAGCATCTGCCGGAAAAAGCTTTAGAGGCCGCTGACGAGATCCTCTAGAGCACTCTCCATTCGTGCTGCGAGTGATTTTTTGAGGACACTTTCCAGTTCACGCATCTCCTCATCATAAGGCCAGACGGTGAGGTAATGTTGGCACGCACGCAGTGCTTCATCGTATTGCTCTCGTGCTGATTGTATATCGATGAAATTGAAGACTGTATGACGGTCCTCAGGAGCAATCTGGTAGGCCTGGCGGGCAAATGTCAGGGTTGCTTCCTGGTCACCAAGTTGCCAGCAGAGAACGGCGAGATTGTTGAGACTGCGCACATCTTCTGGCGAAGTATGCAGGGCTTGCTGGAAACATGACAGCGCTTGTTCATAGAGACCTTCAGCAAATAATCGCTCACCGCTTTCATTGTCTGAGGCTGCGTCATAAGAGGCCTTTGTCAGTGACAGCGAGTATTTTTCCAGAAAGCGTGTCGTGCTGGCTCCAAGCCTGGGAATATCAACCGTTTCGATATCATTTAATAACGGGAACTCGGCTTCTGTTTCGGTTGACAGCAAGGAGCGGATTAACATGGCAAACTGCTGGCCAAACTCAAGATAGCGCTCTTCCGAATAATTTATTTTGTGGATTTCGTGGAAGGCATAAAAACTATCGAGGCGTTTGACAGCCATACCCTTCAAGAGGGCGATAGTCGGCACCCAGTAATCCCACCAGGGCATACCGACCATAAAAGTCGATTGCGGGTAGAGGTCAAGAAATGCGCGCGGGAAGAAAAAGAAATCAAAGCCACCGCGATAAACACCGCCGGCACGGTTGTTCATATCCTGCACATCGACACGTGATCCGTAAACCAGGCTGTTGCTGGCTTCACGGTTGATGATGTCACAGAATGACCGATCCTCTTTGAGGAGGATATCCGAGTTGACGATAGCGCAAATTGGCTCATCACTTCGGCGATAGTAATCAAGGATATCATCGAAATAAATCAGTGGCCGTCCAGTCTGGGAACGACCATCGCGATTGACCTCAACAAAGTCGACATGGGCAAAGGCATCGCCGATAATGTCGATTTCCTCGGCACAGTTCAGCGATACGACCTGATAGCCCAGTGCTTGCCAGCTGGCGATAGCTTGTTGCTGATGAGCCAGTCCGTGCGGAGCAATACTGGTGACGATTTTTGGACACGGTATTTCGGCTTCGGGGGCGGCTTTAGTCGCCATGACGGTGTTTTCATTGACATGGATATTGTTTTCATCGCTCAGGGGCGCTGCTGTCAGTTCATAACCCAGTTCAAGCATCAAGTCACCCCAGCTGGATTCGATCTCTGCTACGTGCTCATCCGTGAGTTCGCTCGTCCATTGGCCATGTTTTCCTGAACGCATGAAGAGAACATCGCACTGGCTGTTGCGGGATTCTCGCCAGACTTCTTTTTCGGCATGTTCCAGTTGTTGCATGCGACTGAAGCAACCGGCCTCGACAGCAACCTGGATTTGTTTCCGGGAATATTGCCAGCCGAGGTGCTTAATAACCTCGGTCAATGATTTTTCCGGGTTCATCAGCATGTCTTCATAGCGCAAGAGCATGAAATCGCTGTTTGATTGCCGCGCACCCAGCCAGCTGCCAATATTTTCCTGCCAACTCCCAAACCCTCCGCCTGGAGATTGGCAGAATTGATGGATATAGCTGCCGAGCGGGTAATCTTGAGCGAGGAAACCATGTTTTAGTTGATAGTAGTAATAGGAGATGGCGACATCGCGGGGGTCGCGAACGATATAGATGACTTTTTGACAACGGGGGTCAAAGCAGTCGTGAGTCTTTAGCAAGCGTGGGCCACTGAGATTGGCGAGTTCATCATGACTGTGGGCATAAATATCGGGTAAAAATCCATCAAGCTGACTGAGTTTTATTTCATTTTCTGGGTGCAGCAGACAGGCAAGCATATAGCGGAGCCAGGTATTGCCGGATTTGGGGTAGGAGGCGAAAAAGACATCGTCGCTCCTGATCTCGATATCTCGCAGTGTGGTGACCTCTTTGACCATCTTTTCTGTCCTCTAGATTTATGGTGACTCATTGCTTATAGCGTCCGCAAAGCCAGGAACTTGTCTTTGCTATATAGCCTCCAGCGATGACGTTTATTATCGTAGCGGTTATGAGATTACCCCTGTGCGAATTAAAGCGTGATATTGTCTCCGCCCTGGTAAAATATACAGCCTGCCTGAGGGCCTTTCTGGTATCAGCCGGGCATGGGATCTTTGTCTGTCATGGTCTTGTTTTTAATGGTTGCCCGCAGGGACAATTGATTGCTGCACTGAGGGAAAAGATCAACGATGATTGCGAGCATAGGCAGTCAAGGCAGGCAGTGGTTCTTGACACTCATTACCGGCATTGATTGGCCAGCACGCCTGTTGATGTTACGGCAGCAGCTCCGAGTCAATGAGCACTGCAAAGCTGACTTCTTGTTTTAATGCCGCTGGGGGAATTGTCAGGCAGGGCGAGGGCATTCATGTTTGTTGTAGCCCCACTTGGCTTACTGGATTATAGCGTTTGCCGGTGACCGTAAGGTTTCCAGGCCGGGGCGATAACATTAGGCATCGATGAGCGTTGTAACAGTGGTGCCGGGGCAAGTGTGAATTCACCATAACGGCTATTGATGCGATCCATGGTTTCATTGATGAGTGCCCTTTTTTGGCGTTGTGGCTCATCGTTGAGAAAGAGATCCGCCTGCAATCCCCGGGGTCTTGGATCGAGAGCGGTTATCTGTATCTGAAAAACGCCCTGGCCCTGCCATTGATCATGCAGTAACGGTTGGCAGAGTGCCATGATCTGGCGACCATCATCAGTGGCACAGGGACTATGATATTTACCTTTTAACCAGCTATCAGCAAGGCGCAGAGCCGCGTAGAAGCGGCTGGCCTCCAGTTCATGTCGGCGCAGTCTCCGGGCGACCTTTTCACACATATGCTGCAAATAGGTGTTGAGCAGTCGCAGGTCGCGGGTATTGGGCGGCATGATTTTGCCATGGCCAATCGATTTCGGTGCGCTAACATGCTGATGTAATGGCTCGGGGTCACTGCCTTGACACATATGCCAGATGCGTCGACCGCTGTCGCCGAAGCGACGGGCGAGGACGCTGATGGGGAGCTTTTCCATATCACCGCAGAAATGAACGCCATGAGCCGCGAGAAAGGTACCGATACGACGACCAATGCCACAAAGTTCCGTGACGGGTACATGGCGTAGCCGTTCGCGGGCCTGCCAGGGGTAGATAACGGTCAGGCCATTCGGTTTTTGCAGCTTGGCGGCAAATTTTGCCGTTGTCTTGTCGCCACTGAGCCCGACGGAACACGGTAGACGGGTGGCACGATGGACCGTGTTCATTGTCATTTGGGCGATTTTTTCCGGATGGCCCCATAGGCGCTGACAACGTGTGACATCAAGAAAGGCTTCGTCGACGGAAAAGATTTCGATGTCAGGAGTGATGGCCTCTAATGACTGCATGACCGTTGTCGAGACCTGGGCATAGAGAGCCGGGTTGGCAGGGCACTGGATTAATTGCGGACAGAGTCGTCGTGCCTCGGGCAGGCGCATACCCGTATAAATGCCGCAGGCACGCGCCTCATAGGAAGAGGTAATAATGCAAGTTCCCTGGCGACCATTGGTGATGGCCACGGGACGTCCGCGCCATGCCGGGCGGTAGAGCTGTTCGATGGAGGCAAAAAAGGCATTCATATCAACGAGAATGATTGCTCGTTGCCAATGTTTGTGTGACATGTCGGGGCTGTCTTTGTTCATGATCAGGGGGCTTCAGGGAAACTATAGAGAACAAATAGAGATCATTCAAGTGTTTGCTGGTATCACTCGGGAAAGCAGCATTGAAAGAAGGTGCGGCGACGAATATTTAATGACGGACTTTGACTGTTTGGCTTTTTATTGTCATCGCTGATGGCCAGTTTTGGCCATTGTGACAGTGTCGCTATGAGGGAAGGGTTATTGCCTTGGCAAGCTTGGTGCAATACCACAACGGAGGCTGGCGTATATCGAGAGTCATGGATGTGTATTGAGTCAGCAATGAGGTCGAGGTTATTGGTGGAGCCGAGGAGGATCGAACTCCCGACCTTCGCATTGCGAACGCGACGCTCTCCCAGCTGAGCTACGGCCCCACAATAATCAAATCAATCGCTGACAGAGTGATATTGCAAAGCAACCGTTTCCTCTATGTCACTCTAATAACAGCGTTCTTCCAGGTTTTGTGATGTTTTGTGCTCAGAAACCTTTAGCGAGCGCAGCTGTCATCCAATACCTGTGCCAAAATTCTAGCAGATTCCTGGCTTTTTTGATTGTTCTATGCGGCGCTCATGCTTAAAAAACAGTGGCCGCTCATCTGTGTCGGTCGCAATGAGCCGATAGATGGTGCGGTTGCCTATGGCCAGCTTGCAGGCGTACTGCTGTGCTCAGTGATGGAGAGGGCCTCTGAAATCGTTAAATCATTGAATACTATTACCTGAAATTCCTGTTGTCATGATGTTAACGGGAATTTTTTGCCGTGCAATGGTATCGGGCTTGTGCTGGAAGTAAGCACAGATGGGTTTCTCCGCAATTTTCCTGCTGTTGATTACTCAGGCGTTGGCAAGTGTTGTACCGTTGAGGGAGTGGATGGCCTGACCATTGGCCGCATATTGCTGGGTCGTGCCAGGAGGCTGGCCACGGAGCAATGCCATGGTTTGACGGGAGTAATGTAGGCGCGTTTGAACGACATGGCTGTTGACGCGATTCAGGTGATGGCAATCACTGAGTAGCCTGTGTAACCTGGCCCACAGACGGGCAATGCCGCTGCTGCCATCCGGGTCACATTGGCGAATCAGGCTTTGCATGCCTTCTTTGTCGAGGTCAAGGTCTGCTTCCTGTAACATTTTGCTACGGGTTTTTGCCTGTTCCTCGAGTTCAACAATACAGCCTTGTTTTTGCTCACTACTGGCTACCAATCCATCAAAATTCTGTTGTCGCAGGGCTTGATGTTCTTCCTGTACGAGTTGGTAGAGTTTTTCCGTCAGCAGAACCTCGGCATCCAGTGCGTGTTTCAGACGTGCGCTGTTTGTATTCATGGGCAAGCCTTCCTTTGTTGCTAACCTTGCAGGGCTTTTTCATGGTTAATGATGTTATTGGCCAGATTCTGGGGGTTGATCTGGTAACGGCCATCATTCAGTTGTTGACGAATATCGGCAACCCGGTCGGCATCGACAACAGCGGCACTGCGCAGGGCCTGATTGGCCTTGTCGAGCAATGATGCCGTTGCGATAGCGGGATTTTTTACGTGCTCAGGCGTAGAGGGGGTCGCCGCTGTCGAGCTCTGTTTTGAGTCCGTTTTTTGGGACACTGACTGTTTGGTCAGCAGTGACGGATTGATGCTATGCGGATTGATTTTCATGATGTTTTCTCTTCCTTAAAAATTCTCTACCTATAATTAAGCACTATATCTGCTAGTAGATAGCGACAGAAAGAAGAAATCATTTAGATATTTCATGAAAAATCTTTCGATTTTGTCACAAAATTCCGATGAGCCCGGCGACATTCTCTAAAGCGAGGCCTGGACAATACCCTGGGCGCTGACACGGCCTTCGATAACCCGTTTTGAGCGCTCGTTACGCACTCGAATTGATGTTCCAAGGGCGCCATCACTGAGCGCTCTTCCTGTCATGCGTACGGCGAGTCCCTGGCGTTTGGCAATAATGGTGACCTTTTGTCCCCGTTTGACGAGCAGAGGCGGGCGCAAGGCATTCTCTGAGATCACCTGGCCGGCGCGCAGGGGACGTTTGACGATCAGGCCGATGATGGCTTCCGGGTTGCGGAAATAGCCACGATGAAGTGTCGCAATATTTTTTTCTTCATGACGCAGGTCTTCACTGCGAATGGCACGGTTACGGGGCAAATAACGATGACTGACCAGGACTTGTTGATATTCTGCAACCTGGGCACTGACATAGATTTGCCAGGGTTTTTTTTGCTTCTTGCAGCGAACCATGAGATTCAGTTTTCCGATCGTGGCATGGCCACTGGTCTGACTGACTAGCAAGGGTTCCTGACAGGCGGGTAGTCGTAAGCGCGAATCGAGATGGCCTATTTTGATGTCATGTCGCCCGCTACGATGTTTGAGTTGCTGCTCGAGATAATGCTGGACGCTGTCGATAATTGTTTGTCTGCTTTCTATTGCTTGCCGTGCAAAAGACATCGAAGTATACGCCACTGTCATAGCGACCAAAGTGGCGGCAGCAATTGACGATGATATAGGCACTTGTTTCATGGCGGATACTCCTTGACGGCATTATCCGTAAAACATGCAATATTAAGGCCAATAATGCCGAGCAAGACCTTTTCTTAAGCTTGCTCTGTGACGGCCGCTAATAGGCGCAATGGAGTACAACTCAGAGACGAGGTTGTTATGTCAGCAATGATGGAAAGTGTCGAGAAGCTGACCCAGTTGGTGGGGCACAACAGTATGCAGCTGTTGATGTTTCATCTCAGTCCTGGTCCGGAACGTTATGGTATTAATGTCTTTAAAGTGCAAGAAGTTTGCCGCTGTCCAAAATTGACGGCATTGCCACATTCAGACCCTGCCGCCTGTGGTGTCGCGACTATTCGCGGCAAGACATTACCCGTTTTTGATCTGGCCGCAGCGATCGGCTTGCCAGGGTTGCCGCTAACGGAAAACTTTCCCTTGGTGATTACTGAATACAACCGTCAGGTTATTGGCTATGTT
>JALWQD010000091.1 GCA_026994735.1 Gammaproteobacteria bacterium
TGTACTGACTTCGAAATGAGCAGCACCCTGGACGCGGTCAAGTTGGTGCAGATAATAGGGCATCACACCGCAGTCAAAGAGACGTTCGCTGAGTTCAGCCAGTATTTCAGTGCTGTCATTGATCCCTTTGAGCAGGACACTCTGGTTGAGTAATGTGACACCTGTTTGCCGCAGTCCCGTCAGGGCCGCCCTGACAGATGCGTCGATCTCGTGTGGATGGTTGCAATGGATGACCATGATATTGTTTTTGTTCAGGCTGGACAGGTGCTCAAGGAAAGCCTCGTCGAGGCGTTCTGGCAACACAATGGGCAGTCGTGTATGCCAGCGCAGACGGCGGATATGCGGGATACCAATGATTTCTTCGGCCAGGGCAAAGAGACGTTTGTCGGGCAGCATCAAGGGGTCACCACCACTGAGGATGATTTCACTCAGCGATGGGTCAGCAGCAATTATTTTGATGGCCATCTGTCCGCTGTCACCTCGTGCTGCATGTTCATTGTAGGGAAAGTGGCGGCGAAAGCAGTAACGGCAATGAATGGCACAGGCGCCGGTAGTCATGAGCAGGGCGCGGCCGTGGTATTTGTGAACTAACCCCGGAGGGCGCAAGGCAGCAAGGTCAGCGACAGGATCAGCAGTAAAGCCGGGCGAAGGTTTTGCTTCTGCAGCAATGGGCAGGATTTGCCGCAAGAGTGGATCATTCGGGTTGCCCTTCTCCATGCGGGCGACAAAGCCGAGTGGAACACGTAACGGGAAATGGTTTTTTAACTGTGTTTTCGCAACGCATGAAGCCGGCAGTTCGAGCAAAGCCAGCAGATCACCAACCTGCCGCGGTCCACGCGCCAGCGCGCGCTGCCAGGAGGTGCTAGCGGTTTGTTGATCAATGATATGGCTGGCGTAGTTGCTGGCGATGATCGTTACCCCGGCAGTGTGAGGGGGGCAGTGTATGTCAATGCGCCTGGCGGCGCTATTGCGAACATCGAGGTCAACGGTAATTTCCGCATGAAGGGTCATTTCTGGCTCCCTGTTCTGGTGCGGACAAGGGCTTTGTCGTCTGGCCATTGTGCGAGGAAATATCATCAGTGGCGAGCGATCATTGCGGTTATACGCTATTGGCTTCCCTGCTGTGACGGTCTTTCTATTCCTGTGTATTCACTTGCCTGATTGTTTTTAGACAGCTGTCAAAAGGGTCTCATGAAGCGCGACATGGTTGGAAACCAGTATCAAGATACTCATTCCGGCGAGTAACCGTTTTTGTCCGCATACTTGCGGGGGGGCTTCTGGCAGGTTTTCCAGATACTGGATACAGATGCCTGCTTTCAACCTGAAGATTTTTTTCCTGTTTGCTCACTGCCAGGGAAAAATATATTGACGGTACTGTTTTTTCTATGTGACAGCGCTATCGGCGTTGAAAATGACATATGGTTTGCTCGTAGTGACCGATGTAGGCAAGCACACGTAGACGTGAGTTGATGTGCTATATTGCCTGCCGTTTAGTATCGGCCTGCCAAAAAGGGTTGGCCCGAGGGTTATCGAATCACGTGCGTCCCGGCAGAGATTTTCAGGGGCAGGAGGAAAGATGGCAAGCTACAGCACTAATGAATTCAAGAGTGGTCTGAAGTTTATGAGTGACGGAGACCCATGTGTCATCGTTGAAAACCAGTTCGTCAAGCCGGGAAAGGGGCAGGCCTTTAACCGGGTCAAGTTTCGCAATCTCAAGACGGGCCGTGTCAATGAACGGACATTCAAGTCAGGTGAAAGTGTTGAAGCTGCCGATGTGATTGATACCGAGATGCAATTTCTCTATGCCGATGGTGAATATTGGCATTTTATGGAGCCTGAGAGTTTCGAACAGCACACCGTTGATGAAACGGCCATTGGTGATGCCAGAAAGTGGCTGAAAGGACAGGAACTCTGTACGGTTACCT